>NZ_JABFAZ010000001.1:0-6296 GCF_017168505.1 Micrococcus sp. KRD077
CTCCTCCCACGCTCCCGCCGCCACCCACACCGCCCGGGGCCGCCTGGTCTGGGTGGACGTCGCGCGCGGCCTGGCCCTGGTCGCGATGATGGTCGCCCACACGGCGCCCGCCGGCGGCCCGGGTGGGGTGCTCCACCTCTCCGAGCACCTCACCGCGCCCCTGTTCGCGGCGCTCGTGGGCGTGGGCGCGCGCCTCGAGGCGGAGTGGCTGGGCCGTGGCCGGGCCGTGCCCCGCGCGCTTGTGCGGGCGGCCGCCCTGTGCGGGGCGGCGTGGCTGACCGGGCTCTTCGGGGCGGCCGTCGTGAACGTGCTGGCGCACCTGGCTGTGCTCACGGTGCTCATGGCACTGCTGGCCGCCCTCCCCCTCGCCGCGCACCTCGTGCTCGCCGTCCTGGCCGGCGGAGGCGGCCTCCTGCTCGCCGCCACACCGACGGCCGACGTCGTCGACCGGCTCCTCCCCGCCGCGCAGGCGCTCGGGCTGAGCCGCGCGACGCTGACCCCGTGGGTCTCCGCGTTCCTCACGGACGGCCCGTTCCGCCTCCCCCTGTTCCTCGCGTGGGCGCTGCTGGGGGCGGTGCTGGTCGCCACCGTCCACGGCACGACGACGGCGGCCCCGGCCCGGCGCGCACGGCTCACGGGGCTCGCCTGGGCGGCCGGGGGGATCGCGCTGGCCGGCGTCGTGCTCGCCCTGTCCCGGACGCAGACCGGCGCCGCCCCCGTGCCCTACACGGCGACCCCCGCGGAGGCCCTGCTGGACACGGGCCTCGTGCTGACCGTGCTCGGCGGGTGCGCGGCCCTGGCGCCGCGGTGGGCCGGGCTGCTGGCCGTGCCCGGCGCGATGACGCTGTCCGTGTACGTGGCGCACCTGTGGTACCTCGGCTGGGTGCGGGGGCTCGGACCCGGGCCGTGGCGCAGCGCCACGGGCACGGACGACACGTGGTTCAACCTGGCCGTGCTGGTGGCCGGCGCGCTGCTGCTGCCGCTGCTGTGGCGGGCCGTCGTGCGTATCGGCCCGTTCCGCGCGGGGCCGCTGGAGGGCGTCGTCCGCCTGCTGACGGCCCCGTTCGACCGCGCGCGCTGACCGACGTCCACCCCAGCGGGTAGCCTCGAGAGCGTGAGCGAGCGAACCACCTACCTGCTGATCGACGGCGAGAACATCGACGCCACCCTCGGCACGTCCATCCTGCAGCGGCGCCCCCAGCCCGACGAGCGGCCACGCTGGAAGCGCCTGCTCGGCTACCTCGAGGACCGCTGGGACCAGCCGGTCAAGGGCCTGTTCTTCCTCGCCATCGACGGTGAGATCCCCATCCCGTTCGTCCAGGCGCTCACCGCCCTCGGCTTCCAGCCGATCATGCTGCGGGGCGAGGGCAAGGTCGTGGACATCGGCATCCAGCGCACCGCGGAGGCGCTGCTGGGCCGGGAGGACGACGTCGTCCTCGTCAGCCACGACGCCGACTTCGCCCCCCAGCTCACCGACCTCGCGGCCACGCCGGGCCGACGCACCGGGATCATGGGCTTCGAGGAGTTCCTCTCCCACGAGCTGCGCCGCATCCCCGGGGTCGAGTTCTTCGACCTGGAGCACGCGGTGGGCGCGTTCGACTCGTCCCTGCCGCGCCTGCGCGTGATCGACGTCGAGGCGTTCGACCCGAACGAGTTCCTCTGACCCGCCGGGGGCGGCCCGCGGCTCAGTCCGTGGGCAGCTCCAGCAGGCGTTCGACAGTGGCGGCCACCCCGTCGTCGTCGCACGCCCCGACCACGCCGTCCGCCGCGGCCAGCAGCGACGGATGGCCCGAGGCCACGGCCAGGCCGAGACCAGCCCACTGGAGCATCTCCAGGTCGTTGGGCATGTCCCCGAACGCGACGACGTCGACCGGCGCGACCCCCCGGCTCGCGGCGAACTCGGCGAGGGTCGCGGCCTTGTGCACGCCCGGGGCGGACATCTCCACGAGCGCGATGCCGGGCGCGGAGTGCGTGGCACTCACGAGCTCGTCCAGCTCGGCGCGGGCCGCGGCGAGGAAGGCGTCCGGGGCCAGGGTGTCCGAGCGGGCCAGCAGCTTCACCACGCCCAGCCGACCCGGCAGCGCGGCCTCGAGCGTGGCCGCCGCGTGGACCTCGGCCCGGAACTCGGCGCGCTCGGAGAACGCGTGCTCCCAGAAGAAGCCCTCGAGGGTCTCGGCGCCGAAGGACACGGTGCGGTCCAGGGCGCGCAACCGGTCCGTGGCTGTCCACACGGCCTCGACGGGCATGGGGTGGGCGATCAGGACGTCGTCCGTGGCGGTGTCCACGAGGACGGCGCCGTTGGAGCAGATCACCGGGCCGACGGGGCCGAGCTGCGCGCTCAGCGGGCCGAGCCAGCGGAGGGGACGGCCGGTCACGAACACCACCTCGACGCCGGCGTCGTGGGCGTCCCGCAGCGCCGCGATGGTGCGCGGGCTCAGGCGCCCCGACCGCGTGTGCCGGTACCCGATGATGGTGCCGTCCAGGTCCGTCGCGATCATCCGCGGACGGCGCGAGGGCAGGGGCAGGGCGGGCATGCGCTCAGTCTAGGCCGGGGCCGTGCGGCGGGCCGGGGTGTCCTCCGCGGGCGAGCGGGGGCACGATGGGGGCGTGGACACCGCACTGCAGACCACCGCACAGGACACCGCCCCGGACCCCGCGTCGACGACGCCCCGCACGGTCACCGTCACCGGCGCCGCCGGCAACATCGGCTATGCACTGCTCTTCCGCATCGCCGCCGGCGGGATGCTCGGCCCGGACACCCCGGTCCGGCTGCGCCTGCTCGAGATCCCGGCCGCCCTGGGCGCCGCGGAGGGCACCGCCATGGAGCTCGCCGACGCGGCCTTCCCGCTGCTGGCCGACGTGGAGGTCACGGACGACCCGGCCCGCGCCTTCGACGGGGTCCAGCACGCGCTGCTCGTCGGCGCGCGGCCGCGCACGAAGGGCATGGAGCGCGGCGACCTGCTCGAGGCGAACGGCGGGATCTTCGGGCCGCAGGGCCGCGCGATCAACGACCACGCGGCGCAGGACGTGCGGGTCGTCGTCGTCGGGAACCCGGCCAACACCAACGCCCTGATCGCCGCCGCGCACGCCCCGGACGTGCCGGCCGAGCGCTTCACGGCGCTGACCCGGCTGGACCACAACCGGGCCGTGGCGCAGCTGGCGGCCCGGGCCGGCGTCGCGGTGACGGACGTGGCCGGCGTGACGATCTGGGGCAACCACTCCGCGACCCAGTTCCCGGACCTCACCCACGCCCGCGTGCGGGTGGACGGGACGTGGCGGCCGGCGCTCGAGGTGGTGGACCCGGTGTGGGCGGGCGAGGAGTTCGTGCCGCGCGTGGCGAGGCGGGGCGCGGAGATCATCGAGGTGCGCGGGGCGAGCTCGGCGGCCTCGGCGGCGTCCGCGGCGATCGATCACATGCGCGACTGGACCCTCGGCACCGGTGTGGACGCGGACGGTGCGTCGCGCCGGACGTCGGCCGCGGTGGTCTCGGACGGCTCCTACGGGGTGCCGGAGGGGCTGATCAGCTCGTTCCCCGTGACCTCCGACGGCGGCACCGCGTGGCGGATCGTGCCGGGGCTGGAGCCGGACGAGTCCGTGCTGCCGGGTGAGGGCGGGCGGCTGGCCGCGACCGTCGCCGAGCTGGAGGCCGAGCGCGACGCCGTGCGGGGGCTGGGCCTGCTCTGAGGCGGCCGTGATCTTCTGCGTCTCTGACCCTTCTGGGGGCGTCCCCGCCCGCCGGAAGGGTCGGATGCGCAACAGATTCGTGCGGGGACGGGCGGGCGTGGGATCAGTCCGCCAGCTCGGCCCGCGTGGGCGGGTCCGCCCCCGGGCGGGAGGCCGTGATCGCCGACGCGCGGGAGGCGTAGATCAGCACCGACTCGACGTCGGCCGGGTCCATCGCGTGCAGGCGGCCGCGGTTCGCGGCGCCCAGCAGGGAGCGGTCGTCGAGGGCGGCGAGCAGGGCGGCGGTGAACGAGTCACCGGCGCCCACGGTGTCCGCGACGTCCACGGGCACGATCGGGCGCTCCACCACGCCGTGCGCGGTGACGGCCACGATGTCCTCGGCGCCGCGGGTCATCACCACGAACGCCGGGCCCATCTGCTGCCACGCCTGCAGCGACTCGCGCAGCGGGCGGTCCGGGTACAGCCACGCGATGTCCTCGTCCGAGGCGTGCACCACGTCCGCCAGCCGCACGGACTCCTCCGCGCGGGCGCGGGCGAACGCCCGGTCCGGCACGATCGTGGGCCGCACGTTGGGGTCGTAGCTGATGGTCGTGACCGCGGAGATCCGCTCGAGCAGGGCCATCACCTCGGCGTCGCCGGGGGCGAGCATGGTGGCGATGGAGCCGGCATGCATGTGGTGCAGCGGACCGCCGGCGGCGTCGTCGAAGTCCCGGGCGAGCGCGGCGGCGGGCGGCAGCGTCCAGTCCAGCTCGAACTCGTAGCTGGCGGCGCCCGTGGGATCCAGGCGGGCGGTGGCCACGGAGGTGGCGGCGGCATCCGGCTCGAGCAGGCAGCGCACGCCGTTCTCCCGCAGATGCGAGGCGACCATGTCCCCGTGCGCATCGCGGCCGAGGCGGCCGGCGAACAGGACGGGCCGCTCCAGTCGGCTCAGGCCCACGGCCACGTTCAGGGGGCTGCCACCGACGTGCACGCGGGGGGTCGCGGTGTCCGAGACCACGACGTCGACGAGCGCCTCTCCGATCACACCACAGTACTGAGCCACACGCCCCACGGTACCCTAATCACCGGCGCGGAACCGGGGCTGTGCGCAGGCTTCCAGGCCCCCGAGAAACGCCCGACACCCCCCATCCCCGACCCCTCGGCAGGCGGCCATGTCCCCGTCCCCCACCCCCACCCGGCCCTCACGCGGCCCCGGCTGGCGCCTCCACGGCGACGGCCGCACCATCACCCCGGGCACCGTCGTCGCCCCGGACGAGCGGCTGAGCTGGCCGCGGACCGTGGGCATCGGCGTGCAGCACGTGATGGCCATGTTCGGCGCCACCGTGCTCGTGCCCGCCCTGACCGGCATGCCCGCGACGACGGCGCTGCTCTTCTCCGGCCTCGGCACCCTGCTCTTCCTGGTCATCACGGGCAATCGTCTGCCCTCGTACCTGGGCAGCTCGTTCGCGTTCATCGCACCGCTGACTGCAGCCACCACGATCGGCGGCACGGGGGCCGCGCTCGGCGGCATCCTCGTGACGGGCCTGCTGCTCACGGTGATCGGCGTGATCGTGCACCGCGCCGGCACCGGCTGGATCCACGCGCTCATGCCACCGGCGGTGATGGGCACGATCGTGGCCCTGATCGGCCTCAACCTCGCCGGCGCCACGACGACGGCCATGCAGGAGGTGCCCGTCACCACGTTCGGCACGGCCCTGGCGGTGGTGCTCACGGCGGTGGCGTTCCGGGGGCTCCTGGGCCGCCTGTCCATCCTCGTGGGCATCGTGGTGGGCTACGTGCTGGCCCTCGCGCAGGGCCAGGTGGACTTCGCCGCCGTCCGGGAGGCCGCCTGGATCGGGCTGCCGCCCTTCCACGGCCCGGAGCTTCGCTGGGACCTGCTGCCCCTGTTCCTGCCCGTGGTGCTCGTGCTGGTCGCGGAGAACATCGGCCATGTCAGGACCGTCGGGCTGATGACCAAGCGCGACCTGGACCCGCTCACCGGCCGTGCCCTGATCGCGGACGGCCTGTCCACCATGCTCTCCGGCGCGGGCGGCGGCGTCGGCACCACCACGTATGCGGAGAACATCGGCGTGATGGCCAGCTCGCGGGTCTACTCGACAGCGGCGTACTGGGTAGCCGGCCTCACCGCGATCGCCCTCGCGTTCCTGCCGAAGTTCGGGGCCGCCGTCGCCACCATCCCGGCCGGGGTGGCCGGCGGCGCGGGCATCATCCTCTACGGGATGATCGGCATGATGGGCGTGCGCATCTGGGTGCAGAACCGTGTGGACTTCTCCAACACCGTGAACCTCATGGCGGCGGGTGCGGGGCTGATCATCGCGATCGCCGACCCCCAGCTCGTGGTGGGCGGGCTCGTGTTCGGTGGCATCACGCTCGGCACGGTCGCCGCCCTGGTGGTGTACCACCTCATGACGGCGATCGCCCGCGCCCGCGGCACCGAGCCGGTGCCCGAGGACGAGGAGCAGTTCGAGGCCTCGGAGGCCGGCCGGCTCGGCTGACCCCGACCCCGCCTCGCGCCCTTTCGGTCGTGAGATAGGGCCAATCCCACGACCGAAAGCGCTCAGAACCCCCCTTTCACGTTCGAAAACGCGGGGGTCGGCTGCGCGGGGCGGGGC
>NZ_JABFAZ010000010.1:0-14548 GCF_017168505.1 Micrococcus sp. KRD077
GTCCCCGTGCCGCCGTCGCCGGCCGCCGCCTGCGCCGCCCGCACCCGCTCCACGAGCTGGGGGAAGAACCAGGCCCCGCCGCCGGCGAGCACCTCGAGCACGGCCGCGCGCAGGGCGGCGTCGGCGGGCGTCTCCTCGGCGGGCTCGGGCAGGCGCAGCGTGAGGTCCACGGCGTCGGCGGGGTGCAGGGCCACCCAACCGTCGTTGCCGGCGGCCTCCCCGACGCCCGACCACACGTACTCGCCCGTGGCCAGCAGCTCGTCGAGCAGGGCGGGGGCGTAGTCCCGTACGCGGGCGGGCAGCACGAGGGACTCCCACGCGCTCGCGGGCAGGGGCGTGCCGGCCAGCTGGTCCAGGACGGTGGCCACCCCGTCCACGCCCTCGAGCGTGGCCGGCGGCCGCCAGGCCCCGTCGCGCCCCGTCCGCGGCCGCAGGTGCTGCCAGTCGGCGAGGAACCGGGCGTAGGCGGCCTGGTCCACCGGCTCGACCTCGGCGCGCAGCGCGGCGAGGGAGCGCATGCGGATCCGCCGCAGCACCTCGGCGTCGCACCACTCGGCGTCCAGGCCGGTGGCTCCGGGGGTGCCCTCCGGCCGGAACGCGCCCGTGCTCACGCGGCGCTCGGTGGCCAGGCGCTGCAGCACCGAGAGCACGACGGCGCCCCCCAGCCCCAGCGCAGCCCCCGCCTCGGCGGCGGTGAAGGGGCCGTGGGTGCGGGCGTAGCGGCCCACGAGGTCCCCGAGCGGGTCGTCGACCGGGTCGAGGAATGCGGTGGGCACTCCGTGCGGGATCGGCGTGCCGAGCGCGTCCCGCAGGCGGGCGGCGTCCTCGACGGCGGCGAACCGCTCGACCCCGTCCTGGCGCAGGCGGAACGCGCGGCCGGCGCGCTCGAGCTCCGCCAGCATCCCGGCGACGGCGTCCTCGTCCGCGGCCTCCTCCGCCTCCCCCTCGGCCCGTGTGCGCCGCGCGGCCTCGGCGACGGACAGCGGTCCCAGCAGGCGCAGCAGGTCCGCCACGCCCTCGACCCCGCGGGCGCGCCGGTCGGGCGCGAGCCGCTGCAGCTGGGCCTCGACCTCCGCGATGACCTCGGCGTCGAGCAGCTCGCGCAGCTCCTCCGTGCCCAGCAGCTCGGACAGCAGCGCGGGGTCGAGGGAGAGCGCGGCGGCGCGGCGCTCGGCCAGCGGGGAGTCGCCCTCGTAGATGAACTGGGCGATGTAGCCGAACAGGATGGACTGGCTGAACGGCGAGGGTGCCGTCGTCGTGACCTCCACGAGCCGGACGGCCCGTGAGGACACCCGCCCCGCGAGCTCCTTGAGCGCCGAGAGGTCGTAGACGTCCTGGAGCACCTCGCGCACGGTCTCCAGGATCACGGGGAACCGCGGGTGCTTCCGTGCCACGTCCAGCAGCTGCGCGGACCGCTGCCGCTGCTGCCACAGGGGGGTCCGCCGCCCGGGGTCACGGCGCGGCAGCAGCAGGGACCGGGCCGCGTTCTCCCGGAACCGGGCGGCGAACAGCGCGGACCCGCCGACCTCCGCCGTGACGATCTCGTCCAGCTCCTCGGCCGTGAACTCGAACAGCTCCGCGCCCGGCGGCTCCGCGTCCATCAGGGGGATGCGCAGCACGATCCCGTCGTCGGCCGCCATCGCCGCGCCCGAGCCGGTCTCCAGCCCGTACCGCTGCGCCAGCCGCGCCCCCACCGCGAGCGCCCACGGGGCGTGCACCGCCATGCCGTAGGGGGAGTGCAGCACCACGCGCCAGTCGCCGAGCTCGTCCGTGAACCGCTCCACCACGAGCGTCTGCTCGGTGGGCAGCACCCCGGTGGCCTCGCGCTGGTCCTTCAGGTAGGCCAGGAGGTTGTCCTGCGCCCACGGGTCCAGGCCTGCGGCGGCCAGGCGGGTGCGGCCGGCCTCGGGGTCCGCGTCCAGCTCGCGGCGGAAGCGCCCGACGGCGTCGCCCAGCTCCGCCGGCCGGCCCGCGGCGTCGCCCCGCCAGAACGGGAGCTTGCCGGGCTGCCCGTAGGCGGGCAGCACCAGGACGCGGTCCGCGGTGATGTCCACGATGCGCCAGCTCGTGGCGCCCAGCAGGATGACGTCCCCCACGCGGGACTCGTAGACCATCTCCTCGTCGAGCTCGCCGACCCGGCGCCCGCCGGAGCGGGCCGAGCCCGCGGACGCGGTGCCCGCCGACTCGGCCGTGTCCCCGGCCGCCGCGCCGCCGGGGGTGCCGTCCGCGCCGCCGTCGGAGGCCAGGAACACCCCGAACAGGCCGCGGTCCGGGATGGTGCCGCCCGAGGTGACCGCCAGGCGCTGGGCGCCGGGGCGGGCGGCGAGCGTGCCGTTCTCCCGGTCCCACAGGATGCGCGGGCGCAGCTCGGCGAACTCGTCCGAGGGGTAGCGGCCGGCCAGCAGGTCGAGCACGGACTCGTAGGCGGAGAACGGCAGCGTGGCGAACGGCGCGGACCGGCGCACGAGGTCGAACCACCCCTGTGCGTCCAGGTCCGCGACGGCGACGGCGGCCACGGTGTGCTGGGCGAGGATGTCCAGCGGGTTGGCGGGGATCCGCAGCGACTCGATGCGCCCGGCCGTCATGCGCTCGGCCACGACGGCGGTGTCCACGAGGTCGCCCCGGTGCTTGGGGAAGAACACGCCGCGGGAGACCTCACCCACCTGGTGGCCGGCGCGGCCCACGCGCTGCAGACCGGAGGCCACCGAGGGCGGCGACTCCACCTGGATCACCTGGTCCACCGCGCCCATGTCGATGCCCAGCTCGAGCGAGCTCGTGGCCACGACGCAGCGGATCTGGCCGGTCTTCAGCGCCTCCTCGACGATGGCGCGCTGCTCCTTGGACACGGAGCCGTGGTGGGCGCGGGCGAAGTCGGAGACGGTGCCCGATCCGGTGCCGGTCTGCCCGGCCACCTGGGCGGGGCCGTGGAAGCCGGTCGGGTCCGGTGTGCGGAAGCCGGGGACGGCGTCCGGGTGCTCGGCCGCGGCGGCCGCCTCGGCGCGGGCCTCCCAGATCTCGTTGAGCCGACCGGTGAGGCGCTCGGCCAGGCGCCGGGAGTTGGCGAACACGAGCGTGGAACGCCGCTCGGCCACCAGGTCCACGATCCGCTCCTCGACGTGCGGCCAGATGGACCCGCCCGTCACCGCGCCCTCGTCGCCGAGCCCGCCCGTCGAGGAGCCGGGCCCCAGGTCGTGGGCTGCGGCGGGGGAGGAGAGGTCCGTCAGGTCCGGCACCGGCACCGTGACCGTCAGGTCCCAGCGCTTGGCCGAGGCGGGCCGCACCACCGTCACCGGCTGCGTGCCGCCGAGGAACCGGGCCACCTCGGCGGCCGGCTCGACCGTGGCGGACAGGCCGATCCGCTGCACCGGCGTGTCCAGCAGGGCGTCCAGGCGCTCGAGGGAGACGGCCAGGTGGGCGCCGCGCTTGGTCCCGGCCACGGCGTGCACCTCGTCCACGATCACCGTGCGGACCCCGGTCAGCGCCGCGCGGGCCTGCGAGGTGAGCATGAGGTACAGCGACTCGGGCGTGGTGATGAGGATGTCCGGCGGATCCTGCTGCAGGCGCCGCCGCTCGGCCGCCGGGGTGTCCCCGGAGCGCACACCCACCCGCACGCGCGGCACGGGCCTGCCCTGGTGCGCGGCGGTCTGCGTGATGCCCACCAGCGGGGCCCGCAGGTTCCGCTCCACATCCACGCCGAGCGCCTTCAGCGGCGAGACGTAGAGGACGCGGGTGGCCGCCGTCCCCTCGGTGGCGGGCTCGCGCACGAACGAGTCGAGCGCCCAGAGGAAGGAGGAGAGGGTCTTGCCCGAGCCGGTCGGCGCGATCACCAGCGCGTGCCGCCCCGAGGAGATCGCGTCCCACGCGCCGAGCTGGGCCGGCGTCGGGGCCTCGAACGCGCCCGTGAACCAGGCGCGCGTGGGCTCGGTGAACCGGCCCAGGACGACGTCGGCCGCGGGCGTGGCCGTGCCCGCTGCGGTCTCCGCGGGCCCGCTCATGCGTGGTGGTACGGTCGGCCGGCGGAGATCTCCTGGGCTCGGTAGACCTGCTCCGCCAGGATCAGCCGCACGAGCTGGTGCGGGAAGACGAGCGGGGACAGGGACCAGACGCGGTCCGCGCGGGCGTGGACCCGGGCGTCCACCCCGTACGCGCCTCCGATCACCATCGTCACCGGGGCGCCGACGTCGAACCGGCTCTGCAGGTGCCGCGCCAGACCCGGCGAGTCGAACGCCGTCCCCCGCTCGTCCAGCAGGATCAGGTGCTCGTCCGCGCCGACCGCGCCCAGGATCCGGTCCGACTCCTCCGTGCGCGCCGCCTCCTCCTGCCGCGCGGAGTGCGGCAGCAGACGCCACGAGAGGTCGTAGGGCCTCTTGAGGCGCCGCTCGTAGCGGTCGATCCCGTCGACGACCCACGCCTCATGCTTCTTGCCGATGGCCAGCACCCGAACAGACATGGCCCCATGATCGCACCGGCCGCGGACACGGTACGGGGGTCGGCCCCCGCCGCTCGGTTACGCTCGCCGGGGCGGGGTGCCTGGCTCCGCACGGGAAGGGGCCCATGACGTCGACCGCACGGTCCCCGCGGGTGTCCCGCCGCGCCGCGCTCGGCCTCGGGGTCGGCGCCCTCGCGGTGGGTGGGGTGGCCGTCGTCACCGACCTGGCCGGCGCGACCACCGGGCCGCTGGGCGCCAACGCGCCGGCCCTGTACGACATGCGCAGCTCCACCGGGCACACGTACGCGGCCCTGCCCGGGCGCGCCGGACGCATCGACGTGTACCGGCCGCCGGGCCAGGGCCCGTTCCCGGTCCTCGTGTGGAACGCGGGCTCCGGCTGGCGCAGCGATCGCGGCTACAGCGACGGTGTCGACGTCGCCCGCGGCCTGGTCCCGCACGGCTACGCCGTCGCCGCGTTCTCGGTGCGCAGCTCCAAGCAGGGCACGTTCCCCGCCCAGGTGGAGGACGCGACGGCGGCGGTCCGCTGGGTGCGGCGCAACGCCCCGGGCCTGCAGCTGGACGCGGGGCGGGTGGCCGTGGCCGGCTCGTCGTCGGGCGGTTGGAACGCCCTCATGGCCGGCCTCACGGGCGGACAGGACCTGGACCGGGAGCAGGTGACGCCGCCCGGCCGGGAGGTGCCCGACGGCGGCCACGCCGTCCCGGAGGAGGACCGCGTCCAGGCGATCGTGGACTTCTTCGGCCCCACGGACTTCCTGACGATGAACCGCCAGATGCTCCCGGGCGCGTGTGCGGACTACAACCGCGCGAACCGGCTGGAGCACTGCCACCTCGACGACCGCAGCACCAAGTCGGACATGCTGGGGGTGTCGGTCCTGGCCTCGGGCGGCCTGACCCGGCTGGCCTCCCCGATCACACACGTGCGCCCGGACTCGCCGCCCCTGCTGGTCGTCCACGGGCGCAAGGACGTCACGGTCCCGTGGGGGCAGAGCCTCGAGCTGTACCGGGCCGCCGAGGCCGCCGGACTGCGCACCGCGTTCTACTCGGTGGCCGAGGGTGGCCGCGACCTGGGCATGATGACCGCGAAGACCCGCAGCGCGGAGGTGCTCCGCAACGGTGTGCCGGCCAGCGCCGTGCACGCCACCATCTCGTGGTCCGCGGTGGCCTCGTTCCTGGACGCCGTCCTGCCGCGCTGAGCCGGCGGCCGGACCCGCCCCGGCATGGCGAAAGCCCGGGAGCACGAGGCTCCCGGGCTTCACATCTGGCGGTGACGGTGGGATTTGAACCCACGGTACGGGGTTACCGTACACAGCATTTCGAGTGCTGCACCTTCGGCCGCTCGGACACGTCACCAGACCAGGACACCCTACCCGAGCCGTGGCGGCGCGCCCAAACCGGCCGCCCGCCGTCGTCGGGCGGGGCGCGTTCAGTCGCGCTGTGCCGCGAAGAACCCCCGCAGCAGCGCCGCGCTCTCCTCGGAACGGACGCCGGCGCGGACCTGCACCTGGTGGTTGAAGCGGGGGTCGCGGACCACATCCAGCACCGATCCGCACGCGCCCGCCTTCGGGTCCCACGCCCCGAACACGACGCGCGGGATCCGGGCCAGCAGCAGCGCACCGGCGCACATGGGGCAGGGCTCGAGGGTCACCACGAGGGTGCAGTCCGTCAGGCGCCAGCCGTCGCCCGCTCCGGCGGCGGCCCGCAGCTCCGCCCCGCGGCGCAGCGCGAGGACCTCGGCGTGGGCGGTGGGGTCGTGGTGCTGCTCGCGCTCGTTCCCGACGACGGCCAGGACGGTCCCGTCGCCGGCCACGAGGGCGGCACCGATCGGCACGTCGCCGGCCGCTCCGGCCGCGCGGGCGGCCCGGAGGGCCAGGCCCATCCACACGTGCTCCTGCTCGGCCGAGGGCGCGGGGGAGGGGACGGGGGAGGACACGCGGCCAGCCTAGCTGTTGTGGGTCATGAGGTTCTTGACATGGGTACCGGGCTGAGATGAGACGAGTGGGCCTCTCCCGCAGGATGGAAGTTCCTACACCACCGACCTGCCAGAAGAGACCCGCTCATGACTCACGCTAACGCTCGGCGTGAGGCCCTGGCGGTGTGGGTGAACCACTACAACTACCATCGGCCTCATACCTCCTGCGGAGACGCTCCTCCGGCCTCGTTGGCACCGGCCCGAGTCAACAACGTCATGCCCTCCTACAACTAGGGGCGGTGTCGGCGTCCCCGCGGGCGCGGGGACGGGCGGAGGGGCACGCGTGGGCGGTACCGTGGGCGCCATGCGCGTCCACATCGTCGACCACCCGCTCGTGGCCCACAAGCTCAGCGTCCTGCGGGACAAGAAGACCCCGTCCATGATCTTCCGGCAGCTCACGGAGGAGCTCGTGATGCTGCTCGCCTACGAGGCGACGCGCGACGTGGCCATGGAGGAGGTGCGGATCGAGACCCCGGTGACCGCGACCACCGGCTTCCGCCTGGCCCGCCCGCGTCCGCTGGTCGTGCCGATCCTGCGCGCGGGACTCGGGATGCTGGAGGGGATGACCAAGATGGCGCCGTCCGCCGAGGTCGGGTTCCTCGGCATGGCCCGCAACGAGGAGACGCTGGACATCGTCACCTACGCGGAGCGGCTGCCGGCCGACCTGTCCGGGCGTCACGTGTTCGTCCTGGACCCCATGCTGGCCACGGGAGGCACGCTGATCGAGGCCATCCGCTTCCTCTACCAGCGCGGCGCGGCGCGGGTCACGTGCCTCTGCCTGCTCGGAGCGCCCGAGGGCATCGAGCGGCTGGAGGCCTCGCTGGGCGACGTCGAGGTGGACCTGTACCTGGCCGCCGTCGACGAGCGCCTGGACGAGCGGTCCTATATCGTCCCCGGCCTCGGCGACGCCGGCGACCGGCTCTACGGTCTGGCGGAATGAGCTGAACGGACCTCCGCGTCCGCCACGAGACGACCACGGCCCCCACCCCACCCGGCGGGGGCCGTGGTCGTCTCGTGGGAGCGTCTCCGGCGGGGACGTCAAGCGGAGCCGCGAATGTGTCGTCCATTTAGTGGACGTCACGGCCCGCTGTGACCCGTCATCACGGCGTCACATGGAAAACCTGGAAGTCGCCTGCATAAATATTCCGCATAATCACTCGTCCTGTGGCGCGTCCTGCCGTGTTGAACAATGAAAGAGTCACGCGGGCGAGCCGACCGGTCGCGCGACGCTATTCCGATCCGTGAATAGTGATGTTGAGCACATTCAGGACTCGTTCTCTCAAATAGTGAGACAAAAGCGCGAACGTTACTTGCCAGTCCCCTCGGTGAAGTCACATTCTTGTCATGTGACGCCTCGTCCGCCGCACCGACCGAGCGGTGGAGGGGCCATGAGCCGAAAGAGGAGTGGTGGCCATGGGTCAGTCCGCCGGATACGTGCACATCTCCGTCCGCAACGCGCAGCGCCGGGCCGACGGCATGTCCCGCCGAGGCCAGGCCCGCGCAGGCCTGCGCCTGGCCGGTGGCACCGACGCCCCCGACTCCCAGACGGCGCCGACGCCGGTCCTGGCGCCGAACGGCATCCCGGGTCCCCAGGCGGTGGCCCGGGAGAACGAGGCCCGCGGGTTCGTCATCTACGTGGGCATGGACGAGCTGGCCGCCTCGGCCGCCGGCACCTCCCTCACGCGGCTGGCCAACGAGCTGCGCCACTACGTGGAGTCCCTCGTCCCCGGGGCGGAGTCGCACGCCGCCGTCGCCCTGGCCCCCGCCGGCGCGGAGGGCCGCGACATCGAGGTCGTGCGGCAGGTGCTCGGCGACCCGACCGTGCAGGGCGGCACCCGTCCCGACCTGGCGCAGGCGCCGGCCCCCGTGTCCACGCGCCAGCCCGGTGTGCTGATCGACCTGTCCCGGCGCGAGGTGCAGCTGGACGGCGAGTCGCTGAACCTCACCTTCAAGGAGTTCGAGCTCCTGAACTACCTCGTGGAGAACGGCGAGCGCACCGTCGGCCGCGAAGAGCTGCTCGACGCCCTGTGGCGCAACGCAGACGAGGTGCCCAACGAGCGCACCATCGACGTGCACATCCGCCGACTGCGCGCCAAGCTCGGCCGCCTGGCGAACACCGTGCGCACCGTGCGCGGCCAGGGCTACCGCTTCTACCGCCACCCCGAGGTGGTCGTGTGGGCGGCGCCGGAGTACAGCATCTGACCCGCGCCCGCCCGTGTCCGACGACGGCCCCCGCTCACCCGAGCGGGGGCCGTCGCCGTAGCCTGGCGGCATGAGCACCGCCGACGCGAAGACCCTGATCGTCCTCCGGCACGCCAAGGCCGGCTGGCCCGACGCGGCCGACGACCACGCCCGCCCGCTCGCCGAGCGAGGCCATGCCCAGGCGCCCACCGCCGGTGACTGGCTCCGCGAGCACGACCTCGTCCCGGACGCCGTCGTGTGCTCCGATGCGCTGCGCACCCGTCAGACGTGCGTGTGGGTGTGCGAGCGCCTGGGTGAGCTGGCACCCACGCCCTACCTGGACCCGCGGCTCTACGGGGCCGACGCGGCGCGGGCCCTGGCCGTCGTCAACGAGACGGAGGAGACCACGCGACGGCTGCTGGTGGTGGGCCACATGCCGTGGGTGCAGGAGCTGGGCATGCGGCTGATGAGCCTGGACTCGGACCAGGACGCGGCGCTGCGCATGAGCGAGCACTACCCGACGCTCGGGATGCAGGTGTTCCGGGTGGAGAAGCCGTGGGCCGAGCTCGACGGCCGCGACGCTGCCCTGACGCACTTCGTGGTTCCGGGGCGCTGACCGCCGCGGCGGCGCGCGTGGCAGAGGCGCGCCGACATGACGAAGGCCCCGCTCCAGCAGGAGCGGGGCCTTCCGATCGTGCGCCCAAAGGGATTCGAACCCCTGACCTTCTGTTCCGTAGACAGACGCTCTATCCAGCTGAGCTATGGGCGCATCATCCGATCCGCCGGAGCAGCTCGAACTCGTAGAACACTACAGGACCTCGCCGACGGAGTGCAAATCGACGGTCTGCGGCGGCCTGTGTCGGGGGTGTGGCGGGGGCGCGGCCATGATAGCCGGGCTCGGGTACCATGGCAGGACCGTGCGGCCACAACGATGTGGTGCGCGCTTCGGCGGTGCACGCATCGGAGTGGACGGGACGGAACGGCCCCGGACCCCAATGGGAGGACTCTCCACCATGGCTGACAACGCCACCACCTCGTTCGCGGATCGCGCCCTGGCGGACGCGCCCACGGACTACGCCCAGCTGCGCGAGTGGGTCGCTCAGATCGCAGAGCTGACGCAGCCGGACTCCGTCCAGTGGGTCGACGGCTCCGAGGAGGAGCGCGACCGTCTCGCGGACGAGCTCGTGGCGGCGGGCACCCTGACCCGCCTGGCCGAGGACAAGTTCCCCCACTCCTTCGCCGCGTTCTCCGATCCCGCCGACGTCGCCCGTGTGGAGGACCGCACCTTCATCTGCTCCGAGAAGGAGGAGGACGCCGGCTTCACCAACAACTGGATGGACCCGGCGAAGATGCACGGGATCCTCGACGACGCGTTCACCGGCGCCATGCGCGGCCGCACCATGTACGTGATCCCGTTCGTGATGGGCCACCTCGACGCCGAGGACCCGAAGTACGGCGTGGAGATCACCGACTCCGCCTACGTGGTCCTGTCGATGCGCATCATGGCCCGCATCGGCCAGGACGTGCTGGACAAGATGTCCCGCGAGCAGGCCTTCTACGTGCCGGCCGTGCACTCCGTGGGCGCCCCGCTGGAGCCGGGCGAGCAGGACGTGCCGTGGCCGTGCAACGAGACCAAGTGGATCGTGCACTTCCCCGAGGAGCGCTCCATCTGGTCCTTCGGCTCCGGCTACGGCGGCAACGCCCTGCTCGGCAAGAAGTGCTACGCGCTGCGCATCGCCTCCGTGATGGCCCGGGACGAGGCCTGGCTCGCCGAGCACATGCTGATCCTCAAGCTGACCAACCCCGAGGGCCGGTCCTACCACATCACCGGCGCCTTCCCCTCGGCCTGCGGCAAGACCAACCTCGCCCTCATCGACCCCACGATCGAGGGCTGGAAGGCCGAGACCCTGGGCGACGACATCACCTGGATCCGCGCCGGCAAGGACGGCGAGTTCCGCGTGATCAACCCGGAGACCGGCTACTTCGGCGTCGCCCCCGGCACCGGCTGGTCCACCAACCCGAACGCCATGCGCGCGATCTCCAAGGGCAACTCCATCTTCACCAACGTCGCCCTCACCGACGACGGCGGCGTGTGGTGGGAGGGCATGACGGACGAGGTCCCCGAGCACCTCACCGACTGGCGCGGCAACGACTGGACGCCCGAGTCCGGCACCCCGGCCGCCCACCCGAACTCCCGGTTCTGCACGCCCATCGAGCAGACGGACATGCTGGCCGACGAGTACCGCGACCCGCGGGGCGTGAAGCTGGACGCCATCCTGTTCGGCGGCCGCCGCAAGACCACCGTGCCGCTGGTGACCGAGGCCTTCGACTGGGAGGACGGCATCCTCAAGGGCGCCACCCTCTCCTCGGAGACCACCGCGGCCGCCGCCGGCGCCGTGGGCGTCGTGCGCCGCGACCCGATGGCCATGCTGCCGTTCCTCGGCTACGACGCCGGCGACTACCTGGCCCATTGGGTCAGGGAGTCCGGCAAGGCCGACCCGGAGAAGCTGCCGCGCATCTACCTGGTCAACTGGTTCCGCCGCAACCGCGACGGCGGCTTCGCCTGGCCCGGCTTCGGCGAGAACTCCCGCGTCCTGAAGTGGGTCGTGGAGCGCCTCGAGGGCAAGGCCGAGGCCGAGGAGACCCCGATCGGCCTCGTGCCGGCCGCGGGCTCGCTCGACCTGTCCGGCCTCGAGGTGTCGGCTGAGGACCTCGAGGACGCCCTCAAGGTCGACGCCGCGGAGTGGGCCGAGGAGAACGAGCTCATCGAGGAGTGGCTCGGCCGGTTCGGCGAGTCCCTGCCGCAGGCCATCCGCGACCGCTTCGAGGCGCAGAAGCAGCGCTTCGCGCAGGCCTGAGCCCCGCCGCACGCGGAACGGCCCGCACCCCGTGAGGGGTGCGGGCCGTTCCGCGTTCCGGGGCCGGATCAGGCGGCGAGCCAGAGGTCCGGGCCGAAGATCTCGTAGCGGATGGACGTCGCGGGCACGCCGGCGTCGATCAGCTTCGAGCGGGTGGACTGCATGAACGCGAGCGGGCCGCACAGGATGTAGTGCCCGTCGCGGGGCAGTTCGACGTCGTCGAAGTGCATCACACCCTCGACGGTCGTGACGCCCTCGGGGTCCTGCTCGGGTCGCACCCCGAGGAAGAGGCGGGCGTCGCCGTGCGGCAGCGCCGCCAGGGACTCCGTCACCTGTTCGCGCAGGGCCACCGCCTCCCAGGACGCGTCGCCGTGGAAGAAGAGGACCTGGCGGTCCGAGCCCTGCTGGGCGAGCGCGTCCAGGATCGCGGCGGCCGGGGTGATGCCGATGCCGGCGGTCGCCAGGACCAGGGGAGCGGTGGAGTCCTCGTCCTCGAGGGTGATGTCGCCGTAGGGGTTGGACAGCTCGATGACGTCGCCGACCTCCACGTTCTGGATGAGCATGGGCGAGACCTCGCCGCCCTCGTCCAGCTTCACGGTGATGACACGTTCGGTGGTGGACTCGGCCTTCTCGGAGAGGGAGTACTGGCGGCACTGGCGCAGGCCGTCCTCGACCTTCAGGCGCACGGACACGTAGCCACCGGCCCTGCCGCGGGACTGCGGGGTGTCGTCGGCCGGCTCGAAGCGGAAGGTGACGGCCGCGTTGCCGGTGGGCTCCTTCGCGACGACCCTCCAGTCCGTCCACATCCTGTCGTTGGCCTGCTGGGCGTAGAGGCCCTTCTCGATCTTGATGAGGGCGTCGGCCATGAGCCAGTAGACCTCGGTCCAGGCGTCGGCCACCGCGGGCGTGACGGCGTCGCCGAGCACCTCGCCGATGGCCCAGAAGAGGTTCTCGTAGACGATCGGGTACTGCTCCTCGACGATGCCGAGGGCGGTGTGCTTGTGGGCGATGCGGGACAGGACGGCCTCGGGCAGGGTGCCCGGGTTCTCGAGCAGGTGCACCGCGAACCTCACGATGGAGCCGGCGAGGGCCTGGGCCTGCTCGCCGTTGCGCTGGTTGGCGCGGGAGAAGACGCCGTCGAGGAGCTCGGGGTGGGCCTCGAACATGTGGGCGTAGAACAGGGGCGTGATCTCCGGCATGTGCTCGGCGACGACGGCGGCGGTGGCCTCGATGACGGGGCGGGACTTCTCGGACAGCACGGGGGTCTCCGTCTCTTCGGTGGCGAATCTTGCGCTGGTTTTGCCAGATTACACCCGGCCGTCGCCGTCGGGAACTCGCCCCCCGGCCCGTTCCCTCAGTGCGTCACGGGGATCTCCGGCAGGCCCAGCAGCACGGGTCCGCCGACAGGCCCGGCGCTCACCAGATCCCGGATCCGCACGGTGTCGAGTTCGGCGAGGAAGGCCTCGCGCGCGCGGTGCAGGGCGCCGCGCAGGCGGCAGTCGCCGGCGTAGGGGCACGCCACCCCGGAGTCGCGCCCGGCGCAGTCGATCACCTCGTCGCGGCTGCTCAGCGAGCGCACGAGCTCGCCCACACGCTGGTCCAGACCGGCCGCGGCGATCATGGCCCCGCCGTGCCGACCGCGCAGCACCTCGATGGTCCCGCGGCGACGCAGCTCGGCGACCGCCTTGATCACGTGGTTGTAGGGCACCTGGATCCGGTCCGCGATCTGCTGGCTGGTGAGCCGTTCCCCCTCGGCGGCCGCGAGCGTCATCAGCACACGCAGGCAGACGTCGGTGTAGGCGCTCAGCTTCATCCCGCCATCATCCCACCGGTGCACGGCGCCGCCGCGCCTGCGGTGTCCGGGCCGGTTGGCATACTGACGCCATGGACGCCACCTCGCACCCCGACGCCGGCCCCCGCCCCTTTATCGCTCACCCCCACCCACCGTGCCCAGCCCGCCCGAGACCTCTGGCCCGGCACCCCCGTCCTGACCCGTAGGAGGAAAGGGTCTGCCGTGAGTTTGGTTGACATCTGATCTGTGGTCCCGGGAGGGACTGCTGGAAGGATGACCCCATGCCCGCTGCATACCCCCGAGAGTTCCGCCAGGACGTGGTCGCGATCGCCCGTAAGGGTCAGATGCCGATCGCGCAGGTCGCGAAGGACTTCGGCATCGCCGAGTCCTGCCTACGGCGCTGGCTGGCCCAGGATGATGTCGAGGCCGGGATCCGGCCCGGCATCACCAAGGCTGAGAACGAGGAGCTGAAGGCTCTCAAGCGCCGCAACCGCGAGTTGGAGATGGAGAACGAGGTCCTACGGCGTGCGGCCGCGTATCTGTCCCAGGCGAACCTGAAATTGGGTCAGTCCCCAAAATGACCTATCCCGTCGTGAAGGACCTGGCCCGCGACGGGATTCCCGTGAAACTCTCCTGCCGGGTCCTCGGGTTCTCCCGTCAGGCCTACTACCAGTGGCTGGCCGAACCTGTCAGCGAGCGGGAATGGTCCGACGCGCATGCCGCCAACGCCGTCCTCGATGCCCATGCCGATGACCCGGAGTTCGGATACCGGTTCCTGGCTGATGAGCTCCGCGGCCGTGGCCTGGCCGTGTCGGACCATCAGGTGTTGAAGGCCTGTCGGCTCGTGAAGGTCCGCTGCTGCCACTCGATCCGTCGCGGCTCGGGCAAGCGTCCTGGCCCTGCCGTTCATGATGATCTGGTTCGTCGTGAGTTCGCCGCTGAGAAGCCGAACCAGCTGTGGCTCACGGACATCTCAGAGCATTGGGCCGGGGATTCCAAGCTCTATCTCTGCGCGGTCAAGGACGTGTTCTCGAACCGGATCGTGGGCTACTCGATCAATCGGCGGATGAGCTCGCAGCTGGCCGTGGACGCCCTGCAGATGGCTCTGGGCCGGCGTGGAGGCAAGGCCGAGGTGCAGGGTTGCCGGGTGCATTCGGATCGAGGATCGCAAGGTGGATTCAATCGGTCGTCGCAACACCCTCTCGGAATCACTGGAGGTATGGGCGATGGCAAGCAAGGACTGGGCGAGGAAGATCAGTGACGTGCCCGAGGGGACACGTCGGCAGTGGAGAGCGGAT
>NZ_JABFAZ010000010.1:14648-37421 GCF_017168505.1 Micrococcus sp. KRD077
CCGCCTCCCCGAGACCCCCGTGCCGGGGGGCGACGCCGCGCTGCACGAGGAGGCCCTGGCCGTCCTGCGTCGGCTCGTGGACCGGCCGGACGCGCGATTCAAGGACGGGCAGTTCGAGGCGATCGAGGCGCTCGTGGCCCACCGCCGCCGCGCCCTGGTGGTGCAGCGCACCGGCTGGGGCAAGTCCGCCGTGTACTTCGTGGCCTCCCTCCTGCTGCGCGCCCGCGGCGCGGGGCCCACGCTGATCGTCTCCCCGCTGCTCGCGCTCATGCGGGACCAGGTCGCGGCCGCCGCCCGGGCGGGCGTGCGCGCGGTGTCCGTGAGCTCGGCGAACGCCACGGAGTGGGACGAGGTCCGGGCCCGGCTCGCGGCGGACGAGGTGGACGTGCTGCTGATCTCGCCCGAGCGCCTCACGAACCCCCGGTTCCGGGACGAGCAGCTGCCGGACCTCGTGGCGCGCATGGGTCTGCTCGTGGTGGACGAGGCCCACTGCATCTCCGACTGGGGCCACGACTTCCGGCCGGACTACCGCCGCATCCGGGACCTGATCGGGCTGCTTCCCGCCGAGGGGCCGCGCGCGGTGCCCGTGCTGGCCACCACCGCCACGGCCAACGCCCGTGTGGTGGCGGACGTGGTGGAGCAGCTCGGCGTCGCCTCCGAGCAGGACGTGTTCGTGCTCCGCGGCCCCCTGGCCCGCGCCTCGCTGCGCCTGGGCGTGCTGCGCATGCCCAGCCCGGCCGCGCGCCTGGCCTGGCTCCTCGACCACCTCGGGGACCTGCCGGGCTCCGGGATCGTCTACGCCCTCACCGTCTCCGCCGCCGAGGACACGGCGCGCGCCCTGCGCGAGGCGGGGCACGAGGTGGTCGCCTACACGGGCCGCACGGACCCGGAGCGTCGCGCCGAGATCGAGGAGGACCTCAAGGCCAACCGGGTGAAGGCCGTCGTGGCCACCTCGGCGCTCGGCATGGGCTTCGACAAGCCGGATCTGACGTTCGTGGTGCACCTCGGTGCGCCGGGCTCGCCCGTGGCGTACTACCAGCAGGTCGGCCGCGCCGGCCGCGGGACGGACCACGCGGACGTGCTCCTGCTGCCCGGGCCCGAGGACCGTCGTATCTGGGAGTACTTCGCCACCGCCTCCATGCCGGACGAGGGGCAGGCGCGCGCCGTGCTGGGGGCGCTCGCGGACCACGGCGGGGCCCTCTCCGTGGCGGCGCTCGAGCCGTCCGTGCGGATCAAGCGCACCTCCCTGGAGCTGCTGCTCAAGGTCCTCGCCGTGGACGGGGCGGTCGAGCGGGTGGGCGGCGGCTGGCGCGCCACCGGGCGGGAGTGGACGTACGACGCCGAGCGGTACGCCCGCGTGGCCGAGGCCCGCCGGGCCGAGGAGCGGCTCATGCTCGACTACCAGACCACGGACCGGTGCCGCATGGAGTTCCTGGCCCGCACCCTGGACGACCCCACCGCGGCGCCGTGCGGCCGCTGCGACGTCTGCGCCGGCCCCTGGTACCCGACGGGATCGGACGGGGCGGCGCGTGAGCGCGCGGAGGCCGCCCTGCGCCGCACCGGTGTGCCGATCGAGCCCCGTCGCATGTGGCCCTCGGGCATGGACCGGCTGGGCGTGCCCGTCAAGGGGCGCATCGCGTCCGAGTCGCAGGCCGAGGAGGGCCGCGCGCTCGCCCGCCTGACGGACCTCGGGTGGGGCACCGTCCTGCGGGACCTGCTGGACCGGGAGGACGCGCCGGTGCCGGAGGAGGTCCTGCGGGGCGCCGTCGACGTCCTGGCCGGCTGGGGGTGGCGGACGCGGCCGATCGCCGTCGTCGCGATGCCCTCGCGCACCCGCCCGCAGCTGGTGGGGTCGTTCGCCGAGGGGATCGCCCGGATCGGCCGGCTGCCGTTCCTCGGCTCGCTTGAGCACGCGCGCGGCGGCCCCACGGCCGGGCCGGGCGGCAACAGCGCCTACCGGCTCGGGTCCGTGTACGGCCGGTTCGCCGTCCCCGAGGCGATGGCGCAGATGTTGCGCACCGCCCCGGACGCCGGCCGCCACGGCCCCGTGCTGCTGGTCGACGACCTCGTCGACTCGCGGTGGTCGCTCGCCGAGGCTGCGCGGGTGCTGCGCGAGGCCGGCGCCCAGGGGGTGCTGCCGCTCGTCCTGGCCCAGGCCGGATGAGCCGCCGAGGTCAGCGCTCCGCGCGGACGATCGCCAGCACGGCGTCGCGGAGCGCCTCCATGGTGGCGGCCGTGCGGGCCTCGCCGTTGTAGCGCAGGAACGGCTCCGTGTTGGACGGGCGGAGGTTGAACCACCACGTGCCGTCCTGGGCGGCGACCGTGGTGCCGTCCATGCGGGTCACCGTGGTGGCCACCCCGGCGAAGTCCTCGTGCACGGCCTGGCCCTCGCCGACGCCCTCGCCCACGGCGGGGGCGAACTGCGCCACCACCGCGGCCACGGCGGCGTCCTTGTCCGCGACCTGCGAGTTGATCTCTCCGGAGGCCACGTACGGCTCGTACTCCTCGGCCAGCTCGGACAGCGGCTGCTCCTGGCCGCCCAGGGCCGCCAGCACGTGCATGGCCGCGAGCATGCCGGTGTCCGCGTTGAAGAAGTCGCGGAAGTAGTAGTGCGCGGAGTGTTCGCCGCCGAAGACGGCGGACTCGGCGGCCATGACCGCCTTGATGAAGGAGTGGCCCACGCGGGTCTCCACGGCCCGGCCCCCGTCGGCCGCCACGAGCTCGGGGACGGCGCGGGAGGTGATCAGGTTGTGGATGACCACGGGGGTCTGCTCGCCGTCGGCCTTCGCGCGGGCGATCTCGCGGCGGGCCACCAGGGCGGTGACCGCGGAGGGGGAGACCGGGGCGCCCTGCTCGTCGATCACGAAGCAGCGGTCGGCGTCGCCGTCGAAGGCCAGGCCGATGTCCGCGCCGTGCTCCACGACGGCGGCCTGCAGGTCCCGCAGGTTCTCCGGTTCCAGCGGGTTGGCCGGGTGGTTCGGGAAGGTGCCGTCCAGCTCGAAGTAGAGCGGCTCGATCTCCAGCGGCAGGGCGGCCAGCTCGGCGTCGCCGAGGACGGCCGGGGTGGTCTTGCCCGCCATGCCGTTGCCCGCGTCCACCACGACCTTCAGGCGGCGCACCCCCGTCAGGTCCACGAGCGAGCGCAGGTATGCGGCGTAGCCGGGGAGGATGTCCTCCTCCGTCACGGTGCCGGCGGTCTCGGCGGCGGGGATCTCACCGGCGTCGAGGTAGGCCTGGGCCGCGTCGCGGATCTCGAACAGCCCGGTGTCCGAGGAGACCGGCACGGCGCCGGCCTGGGCCATCTTCATGCCGTTGTACTCGGCCGGGTTGTGCGAGGCGGTGAACACCACGCCCGCGGCCTGCTTCACGCCCGCCGCGTAGTAGAGCATGTCCGTGGAGATCAGCCCCAGGGTGACGACGTCGGCGCCGCGGCGCGTGGCACCCTCGGCGAAGGCCGTCATGAACGCGGGCGAGGAGGGGCGCATGTCCCCGCCGACCAGCACGGTGTGACCGGCCAGGCCCAGCACGTCCACGAAGGCCGCGCCCACCGCGCGGACGCTCTCCGCCGTGATGGACTCGCCCACGATGCCGCGGACGTCGTACGCCTTGAAGGAGTCGTGCAGGTCGAGGGAGGGGGTCGAGGTAGTCACCCGACCGATCGTAGTGGACAGCCTGGATACAGTGAGGGCGTGCCCCCGACCACTCCGCCCCCGAGCGCGGGGCCCCCGGCCGTCCCGCCGTCGGGACCCGCGCCGGCCGCTCCCGGGGAGCCCGCGTACCGCAGGCTGCTGATCGGGCTGTTCCTGGCGGGGGTGGCCACGTTCGCCCAGCTCTACTCCCCGCAGGGCCTGCTGCCGCTGGTCAGCGACGACCTGGGCGTCCCCGCGGACCGTGCCGCCCTGCTCGTCTCCGCCAGCACACTCGGCCTCGCCCTGTCGGTGGTGCCGTGGTCCGTGGCCGGGGACCGGTGGGGCCGCCGACGCGCCATGGTGGTCTCGATGGTCTCCGCCAGTGCGTGCGCGCTCACGGGCGTCCTCGCACCCACGTTCGAGGCCATGCTGGGCCTGCGCCTGCTCGAGGGCATGGCGCACGGGGGCGTCGCGGGACTCGCCGTGGCGCTGCTGGCGGAGGAGGTGGTCCCGCACGCGGTCGCGGCTGCCGCCGGCACCTACATCGCCGGCACCACCCTCGGCGGGCTCTCCGGCCGGCTCCTCGCCCTGCCCGTCGCGGAGGCGTCCTCGTGGCGCGGCGGGATGCTGGCCGTCACCGTGGTCGGGGTGCTGTGCACCGTTGGGTTCCTGGCGATCACGCCGCGCGCCCGACGTTTCACGCCGTCGCCCACCTCCCCGGCGACGCTCGTGCGCATCGTGCGCGGCCACCTGCGCTCGCCGGAGCTCGTCGCCGTCTACCTGCAGGGGGCGCTGCTGATGGGTGGGTTCGTGGCGCTGTACAACTTCGTGGGGTACCGCCTGCTCGACCCGCCGTTCTCCTGGACGCCGACGGCGGCCGGCCTCGTCTTCCTCGCCTATCTCGCGGGCACGTGGTCGTCGCCGCGCGCGGGTCGGCTGGCCGCGCGGGTGGGCCGGCTGCCCGTCCTGGCCGGTGCGACGGCGGCCATGGCGGCAGGCGTCGCCCTCACGTCGGTCCCGCATCCGGCGGTGCTGGTGCCCGCCCTCGTGCTCGTGACGGGCGCGTTCTTCGCCGCCCACGCCGTGGCCTCCGCGTGGTCTGGGACGGCCGCCCCCACGGGCCGCGCCCAGTCGACCTCCCTGTACAACTTCGCGTACTACGCCGGCTCGAGTCTCTTCGGCTGGCTGGGCGGCGTGTTCCACGAGTCCCACGGGTGGCCGGGGACGGTGCTGATGGTCCTGGCCCTGGTGCTGACCGCCCTGGCGAGCGCCGTCGTCGTGCTGCGCGGGCGCGGGACGGCCCCGGCGCGCTGAGCCGGGGCCGTCGTGGGGGCGGGTGTCAGCGGGCCGACCCGCGGGTCACCAGCCGAGGGCCTCGGCATCCGTGCCGGTGGCGGACCGGGCCTGGTCGCGCCAGGCGGCGAGGACCTCCGGGTCCTGCAGCTCGAGCCACGCGATCATCTGCTGGTAGGTCACGCAGTAGGTGTCCTCCTCGACGCAGACCTCGCGCATGACCTTCTCCACAGCCGGGTTGAACGCGTTGAGACCCCAGTCGTTGAAGTGGTTGCCGAAGACCAGCGGGGCGCGGTTGCCCGCGAACGCCGAGTCGTACATGTAGCGGTAGGTGCGGTACTGGAAGTCGGTGAGTCGGGCGACGTCCTCCGGGATGTCCTTGCCGCCGTTGCCGGAGATCCAGAAGTTGTAGTCCATCGCCATCACGAACGGGCTGGCCGCGTCCTTCTCGGCGAGCACGGGGGACCAGGTCATCGGCATCTCGAACTCCCAGATCCCGTCCTCCTGGTAGGGCCAGGCGACGCCGGAGGCGGCCGCGGCACGCGACGTGTCGTACTCGAGTCCGTTGTCCTTCCACATCGGGACGAGCTGGTCCCACTCCCCGTCGAGGCAGGGCAGACGTCCTCCCTTGACGTCGTCGGGGGTGACCTCCAGCGCCGGCAGGGAGCTGCCCGGGTTGTAGGTGCCGGGGTCGGAGAGGATGTCCGTGAACGAGCCGTACTCCTGCTCCCATTCGGCCGTGGACCACTGGTCTGCGCCGTACCTCGTGGGCGCGCACAGGTGGCCCGCGTAGTGGGTGCCGATCTCGTGGCCGGCGGCGTGGGCCGTGTTGATGTTCTCGATGCGCTGCGCCACCTCGGCCTCGTCGCCGCCGAACTCCGTGCCCACGTAGCCGGGCTCGTTGCCGGGCGCCGTGTAGTTCTCCCGATTGGCGGTCTCGATGAGGTTGATCGCGGACTGGAACACCGTGAACTTCGCGTCGGAGTCCGCGGCCGCGTCCAGGAAGGTCTTCCAGCGCGCGTCCTGACGGCCGCCGTCGAAGGAGAAGAGGACGAACTGCGGCGGGCGTTCCTCCGCCGTGAAGGCCCGCATCGGCACGCCCTCATGGGAGCGGGCGGACGGGCGGGGGAAGGACATGCGGTCTCCTGGCTCGGTCGAGTGGCGGGCGGAGTGTCTCCTCCATGGCCGCCGTGTCCAGACACGGAGGACTCCGCATTCCACCGTAGGCGAGGCCCTCGGTGGCTCTGGGGCCCTGGCAGAACTGTGACCAGGTTGTGATGTGGCGCCGCGGCCGTCGGCATGGCCCTCGCGGGCCACACCTAGACTGGAGGCATGGAATATCTCGTCCCTGTCCTCGCGGTGGTCGTCATCGGCGCCCTCGCGTTCGCCGCCGCCCGGTGGATGTCGGCCGGTCGAGCGCGTCAGGCGGCGGATCAGCGCACGCCGTCCGGTCGCGGGCTGGACATCGGACCGGAGCGGGCGCGTGTGGCGGCGGGGCTGCTGGACGAGGACGCCCATCGGCGCGTGTACGGGCACATCGCCCAGAGCCGCGTGATGGAGGCCGTGCGCGACTACCGCGCCCACACGGGACGCGGCCTGAAGGACGCCGTCATGGACGTGCAGTCCCTCGCCGTGCATCCGCAGGTCTACTCCGAGCCGGTGCAGGAACCGGACGCCACGTCCGCCGGAGTCGCGGGGCCCGTTCCCGACGACCATGGAGAGCCCCACCGGGACGACGCGGTCCCGGCCGAGACCCCCGGGCCGAAGCGGCCCGGACAGGATTTGAGCGGGCGGAGGGAGCCGGACGCCCAGACGACCGAACGCGAGACCTCTGACGCTGTGGCCGAGGACGACGCCCAGCAGGACACCGACCACGCCTCAGCTGCGCCGCGTCCGACGGCGACGCCCGCCGATGAGCTGACCACCCTGACCGTCCCGGCCGAGTGGACCGCCGCCCCCGCCGAGGAGGAGCTCCCCTTCGAGGTCGAGGTGATGCGGGGGACGGACTCCGTCCGCCTCTCCTCGCAGGACCTGCCGCCGTGGCTGCGCGACCAGCTCTCCGCCATGGTGCGGGACGGCAACCTCGAGTCCGCCGCCGTCCAGCTGTCCAGCCACTCGGAGCTCTCCGTCCCGGAGGCGTACGAGCTGCTGCGCCGCATGCGGGAGCGCCGCGGGGAGGGCTAGTCACCGGCCGGTCGGCATGTCAGGTCGCCGCGCGCAGACGCGAAGAGGGCCGGAATCGCGTGGATTCCGGCCCTCTCTCGCGGAGACGGGGGGAGTCTCCGCCAACCTGCCTGTGACATGGGCGTATGCATCCGGTGACTGTTGCCTAGTCGGGCAGTAGTCGGGATTCTCGGCGCTAGCCGGGGTAGTAGATCGGATCACGGACCATGACGAACACCACGCAGCAGCACGACGCTGGACTCACCGCGAGCGCCGCCACCGGCCACCAGACCGCCACCGGGAGCACGTTGGTCACGCTGGACACGGAGCACACGATCCACCTGGGGGCCGTGGCCCTAGAGTCCCCGGGCACGTCCACCCTGACCGTCTACGGGAAGATCGTCACCACGGAGGCACCCGGGCGTCCCCGCGTTGCGTGGGCCGATGTGCGGGTGGAGGACTCGGAGCTGTCCACGGGTGGGGCGTTCCTCCCGGACGCACGGCAGGCACGGGCGCTCGCGGACTACTTCCTCCGTCTCGCGGACCTGATGGACGTGGAAACGGGCCAGGGGTGAGCGTTCTCCTTCCATGAGGTCCACGCTCGGGGGCTCTTTCCATGGGGTCGGCATCATGGGTCGCCGCCTCCGCTGGGGCCTTCATGGGTCCGATGGGTGCCCCCATTCACGGGGTTGGGCGGTCTGGGGCCACGTCCGCGAGCGCGGGCACTGCTTGGCGGGCGCTCGCGGTCGATCCCGGGATGACGACGGCCCCCGACCGTGAGGTGGTCGAGGGCCGTCAATGGAGCCGGTTCGGACGGTTGGTCCGGTCCGTCCGGTTAGACCGGACTGGTCCGGTCGGAATCGGACAGGTCGATATGGAACAGTCGCCACGCGGGTTCGAGCGCCTGGCGGGTGTACCCGCGTCGTCGTGCTCCGGCCGGCTCGCGGTCACTGGCGATCTTGTAGCCGGTCATCAACATGCGCCCGAGTCCCTGGGGCGTGAGTCCCTTCAAGGACTCGACTCCCCAGCGGTGCGGGGCGAGGTGGGCGAGTCGGGCGATGAGTTCGGGCGTCGGCACGAACATCTCCCCCTCTCGCCAGACCTCGGCCAGGTCGAACAGCAGGTGTACGCGCAGCGGCCGGTCCATCAGCCCTTCTTCCTTCTCTGTCTCGTGCTCTTGCAGATCACGCAGGATGAGTTGTTCAGCGATGGACGGCCACCGACCACCGGCCACGGCGGCGACACGGGCGAGGGGGCGCCACTTCTCCCGATGCCGCGCCACGCACCCGGGCGGCAGCTCCGGGCGTGCCTCTGCAACGGCGTCTCGCGCCGCGTCCATTGACTCGGACAGCTGCACTTGCAGCTGGTCGGCGTCGTCCTCCAGGTCTTCCCAGTCGGACGGCTCGGCGGTCCCGTCGAGGTCGGGCATCAGCAGCACGCGGATGCACCGTGACCGTGTGTCGTCCGGCAGGTTGGGGTTATTGCCGGCCAGGGCGACGGGGGCGAACGTGGACATCTCACGATCTGTCCAATTGCCCTCGGAATCCTTCACGAGCACGGGCCGTGATCCGCCCCGTTTGTAGCCGGTGTTGATGGTCGCCAGGACTCCGGCCATGATCGGATTCTTCATGTCCAACGAGCGGTCCGCCTCGTCGATGAGGATCGTGCGAATGCCGCTCTCCAGCACGCGGGGCAACAGGGCCTCACTGGAGATGGTGGACGCGGACAACGGGTGGCGGGCCAGGTGGGCCAGGTGCTCCAGACATGTCGTCTTGCCGGACCCCGGCATCACAGAATCAATCTGGAGACGCGGGGTCAAGCCCCTCGTGATGGTGTAGCGGTCTGATCCTTCATGGGGGTCAGGCGCTGAGGCCGAGGGTGAGTTCGGTGTCGGGGTCCACCTCGTCTCCGGTGTTGGTCACGGTGGTGAGCCTGCAGCGGTCATCGTGATGACTCCATTCGAGGATTCTGTGGAAGGTTGACTCGACGGATCACACGGTGGCCGCGTCCACGTCTGAGACGACACGCCCGACCACCGGGCGCTACACCACTATGCGGGACTCAACTAGACGCGGGGACGTGTAGGTCTGCTCCACCACGTAGGTATGCGCAGCCCACAGGGTCAGCAGGTGAATGTCCTCCGGGGTGGTCGTGCGGATGAACCGGGACAGCCATCCGTCTACGGCGTCCAGTATCGGACCGACTGGTCCGGCCTCTCTGGTCGAACCGGACGGACCGGACGAATGGGTCGAACCGGTCACCTCTGACCAATCCACCTCTTCCTCGCTCGGGATCATGCGGCCATCCCCTCATTGATGTCTGCACGGGCGGCCGCGTGCCACACCCGGAAACGGGTCACAGACCGGTCCTCCGCCGCGTCAGCGCCGTCCCAGCCCGCGAACGTGCGGGCCACGGACTCCACGATGGCCGGGTGTGCTGTGCACTCGTGTTCGGATGCCAGGGCCAGCACGAGCGCCAGGGCGCGGCCCCAGTCCCCGCAGGTGCACGAGGGGGCGTGCTCGGCCTCGGCCAGCCGGCCCAGCAGGTCGGCAACGAACAAGGGGGTGGCCAGCCCCTCGGGGGCGCTCGCGGTCGGTATCCTGGTCTCGTCGCCGTCATACGACTTCCAGGGCGCCGCTCCTACAGCGTGGGGGCGGCGTTCTCGTGTCTGGGGGAGGGTCACGCGGCCTCACCGGCCTTCAGAGCGGCCAGGCTGGTGACCGGCTCGCGCAGGGCTAGCAGACTGTCCCGGTCCACGCGGATGGGGCGGCGGCGGTTGGTGCTGGGGCCGATGCGGTAGGCCTTCAGGTCACCGGACGCGATCAGTCGGCGGATGGTGTCTCGGGACACTTGGAGCAGGTCGGCGGACTGAACGATGGTCAGGTGCGACGGGAGAGGGGCAGACATGCGGTGTACCTCCGGGCATGACTCTGAGGCCTTCCCTGGTCCCTACATTGGGCGTCCAGCTTGGGCCTAGTCAGCCCGGCGCATCTACGCGCGGACTAGAGGTCACGATGCCTCCCGCTACTAAGAATCATACATGCGCGCAGACGTGCCTACTCTGGCCGTACTTGTTGGCGCGCCTGTATCAGCTCGCGGACCGTGACGGATTCCCGGCCCGCCGCAAGCAGGAGGTCCAGCAGCCGCCACAGCTCGGGCTCCGGGCAACGCAGCTCGGGGGTTCGCCCCGCTCGGGCACACCGCTCGCACCACAGGATGACGCGGTTCTCGATTGGGGCAGAGACATCCCGGGGTTCCCCGTACTCGTTCAGCAGCTCGAAGAGCGGCCGGGACTGACCGTGCTGGTAGTAGAACCGGTGACCCGGCTTGTCGGACACCCAGCCCAGTTCGGCGGCGTTCCGGTCTGGCGACGGGTGTTTCCTCTCGGCCCGCCACGCACGGCTAGTACCCGGTATCTCGATCCAGTCCACGGGCGAGCCGTCCGCAGTCCCCATGAAGCGGGTGACGATCCACCGGCGCTCACCCCGGTGCCGGGGGTGGGCACAGACCACCGTGATGAAGTGCCCCTGACGGCTCGGCGTGCTCATGCGTCCTCCCCGGTCATCCGGTCGGCGAGCGCGGCGAGCCGGTTCCGTTCGGCGTGCTGGTAGATGCGGACCGCCTTGGGGTCGGAGTGTCCGGCGAATGCCATCAGCTCGGCCTCCGTGGCCCCTTGCTGGCCCATGCGGGTCAGGCCGGTGTGCCGCAGCCCGTGGAATGTGAACCGACCCAACGGCTCCGCCCCGGCGTCCTCGCGCTCGCGGTTGAGCAGGTCCACGGCGGATTTGAGCCGCTTCCCGATGGTGTTCGGGTTGTTCAGCCGGTTCCCACCGCCGCGCCGGGGAAACAGCAGCGCCTCCGCCGTGGCCCCGACGTGCTGGGCCAGGTGGGCCGTCAGCGCCTCTCTGGCGAGCGCAGGAACGTAGATGGTCCTCCGCCCGGCCTCGGACTTGGGCGGGGCCTCGTAGATGCCTCTCCCTCGCGCCTGCACTTGGGTCTCGATCCGCAGCATGAGGCGTCCGGCGTCATCGGTGACGACGTGCCGACGCCGCAGGGCCAGGGCCTCACCGATCCGCAGGGCACACCATCCGGCGGTGAGGATCAGTGCCCGGTCCTCGGGGTAGGTCATCAGCTCGGACAGGCGGGCCAGCTCGGAGGGGGAGAGGATCGTCACCTCCCGGTGCTCGCGCCGCCGGCTACGTGTCAACGCAGGCACAGGGGACGCGGCGATCCACGGGGCGAACCCTCGGGGCAGGTCGCGGGCCTGACCGGCGGCGAACTTGAACAGCGCCGTGACGGTCCCGTGAACCTCCGGGGCCACCGATGCCCCGTGGTCAGACTCCAACCGGTCTAACCATGCATTCAGGTCCGCCGCCGTCACCGCGCCCACAGCCCGGTCACCGAACTCCGGGAGGAAATGCCCCTCTAGGTGCCGCCGGTAGGTGTAGACGCTTCCCCATGCCAGCCCGGCCCCCTCCTTCCACGCTAGGAAAGCATCGGCCAGCTGGCGCACCGTCCGAGCCTCGGCGGCGGTGCGGGCGCTCGCGGCCTCCGCCTCGGCCTTCAGTGCCCTACGCCGCTCGGCAGGGGGAATGAACGTGCCCCGGGCAACCTCCCCCTGGGCCACGGCTAGAGCGGCCTTAGCGTCCGCGAGCGCGGCGAACGTGCCCAGGCTGAACTCCCGATCCTGGGCGTACAGCTTCACGCGGTAGCGCCCGCTCGGGTTCAGGGTGATGCCTCGTGGGAGCTTGCGCGGGGTCGCCATGTCTGGGCCTCTCCGTTCCGGTCACCGCCCGACCGACTACCGACTAGTCGGGCATTAGTCGGGATTGAGGCTACTCTGTGCCTACTGGTGCATACTCCGTGTCCACACGAAAACGGCCTAGACATGCGGAAAGGGCCGGAACCACACGGGTTCCGGCCCCTACCAGCGGAGACGGGGGGATTTGAACCCCCGGCCCAACTTTCGTCGAGCCCTTCATTAGCAGTGAAGTCCATTCGGCCGCTCTGGCACGTCTCCTCCATCCGGCGCGCCTCGCACGGGGCGACGCGCGGTCAGACCGGTTCAGTTTAGCGCGCCAGGCCAGGGCAGGGCAAAGGAGCGGCGTGCTCACGGACGGATCACCATCGCGCACGAGCGGGGCCCCGGATCCATGGATCCGGGGCCCCGCGTGATCTGTCAGCCGTCCGGCCTGAGGCCGACGCGTCCGTTCAGATCAGATGCGATCCTTGCGGTCGTTGCGGCCGTCGAGGTCGCGATCGGTGGCGTCGCCGTCGACCTTGACGTCCTCGTGGCGGACCTCCTCGGTCACCGTCTCGGTGTCCTGCACCTGGCGCTTGCCCAGGGAGACCTTCTCGGCGTCCACGGTCTTGTTGACGACCGGGGTCTCCTCGTAGGTGGTGACCTCGACGTCGCCGTCGCGGCCGGCGGTGCGGGCCTCGGCGGAGTTCGGGTCGACGGACTCGCGCTCCACCACGACCTCCTCGCGGGTGACGGGCACCTCGACGGTCTCGGTGGTGGTGTAGGCCTGCTTGCGCAGACGGACGCGGCCGGAGGCGCGGCGCTCGGTGCCGACGTTCAGGTGCTCGTCCTTGACGACGACGGAGTCGGCGTCGGTCACCTCGCGGCGGTCACGATCGGCCACGTCGCGGCGGTCGCCGTCCACGACGGCCTCGTCGCGGCGGTCGGCCACGCCGGCCACACCCGCGGTGCCGGCCACGCCGGCGGCGCCGGCGTCGGTGCGCACGTCGTCACGACGCACGTCGCCGTCGTGATCCGCGGCGGAGTACTCCATGGAGTAGTACTCGTAGATGCGCTGCTCCTCCTCGGGGGTCAGCGAGCCGTCCGCGTCCACGTTCGGGGCGTCCTTCACGAAGGACTTCTCGAAGGGCACCGTGATGCCGTCGGTGGTGGTCTGGGCCTGCTGCAGCGGCACGAAGGTCTCGCGGGCGCCGAACAGGCCGGTCTTCACCGTGACGAAGGTGGGCTCGTTGGTGACGTCGTCGAGGTAGACCTGACCGACGGAGCCGATCTTGTCGCCGTCGGTGGCGAAGACGGTGGAGTTCTGCAGCTGGTCGAGAGCGTTGCGGTCCATGAGGAATTCTCCTTCTGAATTGGTGTTTTGTTGCCTTACGCTCATTCACAATTCCCCATGGGCCCGAGTGGCGTCAACCATCGGCCCCCCAGATTCCCAATTCCCAGACTTCTCCCAGAATCTCGGTGTGATCCGCATGATTCCGCGGATTCTTCGTCCGGGCCTGCTGTGGATCCTGGGGGATCGGTGGGAGTGTGGCGCATGCGGTCCGCGACCCTTGACGGCCACCGATATTGTGTGGAATACGCGCGCCGCAGGCGTGAAAACGATCCCGAGGAGAGTGGAGGCCCCATGTCCGAGCCCCTGGTGGCCGAGCGCCGCCTCGCAGTGGTGGGAGCCGGCCCCCGCGGCGTCATGCTGCTGGAGCGGATCCTCGCCCGACTCGAGGGCGCGGCCCCGGACGCACACCCCCGGCGGCTGCGCATCGACGTCGTGGACCCCTATCCGCCCGGGCCAGGGCGGGTGTGGCGCACGGACCAGTCCGAGCTGTACCTCATGAACACCCCCGCGTTCTTCCCGACCGCGTGCGCCGCCGACAACCCCGGTCTGCGCCCCTCCACCGCCGCCCAGACCTTCGACCAGTGGCGTCGCGTGCACCCGGAGGCCAGCCTCGGCGTGCGCCGCCACCAGTACCCGGCCCGAGCGGTCTACGGGCGCTACCTCCGGCACCTGTACAAGGACGTCGTCGCGGGGCTGCGCGCCCGCCCCGAGGTCGTCGAGGTCGTCGAGCACCGCGCGGAGGCCACCGCCCTGCACCCCCGGCCCGACGGCGGCGCCCGCCTGGAGCTGCGGGACGCCGACGGTGCGGTCTCCGCGCTCGACGCGGACGCCGTCGTGCTCTGCCTGGGCCATCAGCCGGCGGAGCTCAGCCCCGGCCAGAACCGGATGGCCGCCGCCGCGCGGGGCCGGGACGAGCTGCACTACCAGGGCCCGCAGATCCCCTCGGACGTGGACTGGGAGACCGTGGAGGCCGGGGCGGACGTCCTCGTGCGGGGCATGGGCCTGAACGCGTTCGACCTGCTGGCCCAGCTCACCCAGGGCCGGGGCGGGGTGTACCGCCGCACCGGCGACGGACCCGGCCGGGCCCTGCGGTACGAGCCGTCGGGGGACGAGCCGCGCCTGCACCTGATGTCCCGCCGCGGCATCCCGTACCTGCCCAAGGCGGAGGTGGACGCCTTCGTGCCCCGCGGCGTCACCCTCAGCTACCTCTCCGACGCCGCCGTGGACGCCCTCGCCGCCCGGCACGGGGCCCTGGACCTCGCCGAGCACCTCTGGCCGCTGCTGCACCGCGACGTGGTCCGGCACTACTACGCCACGCTCGTCCGGGCCCAGCCCGAGATCCTCGGCGGGCCCGTCGAGGCGCGCCGGTTCCTCGGGGAGCTCGTCGGCCAGCTCGAGGAGGCCGGCCGCGGCGCCCCCGTGACCTCCGCGCACGCCGAGGAGCTCCTCCAGCGGTACGCCCCCGGCCGCCGCTTCCTCGACATCCTGGCCTATGGGTCCCCGTTCGAGGACGCCGTGTTCGCCTCCCACGAGGACTATCAGCGGGCCGTCGCGGACCTCATGGAGCAGGCCTGCGTGGAGGCCGCCCTCGGGGAGGAGTCCCCGTTCATGATGGCCGTCGGCGCGCTCCATGCCGGCCGACTGCGGATCAAGGCGTGGATCGCCGAGGGCCGGATCGCCGAGGCCTCCCGCATCCGGGACGTCCAGGGCTGGTTCGAGCCGCTGGTCGAGGGCCTCGCCTCCGGGCCGCCCCTGTGGCGCGTCGAGCAGATGCTCGCGGTGCACCGGGCCGGCCTGCTCACCTGGGCCGGCCCCGCGCCCGTGGTCGAGGCCGAGGAACACGCATTCACCGCCCACAGCCCCCAGGTGGGAGCGCAGGACTCGCTGGGGCCCGCCGTCGTCGAGGGGGCCTGGCTGGTGGAGGCGATGATGCCGCCCAACCGCGTGCAGGCCGCCGCCTCCCCGCTGGTCCGTCAGATGCTGGCGGACGGCGTCGCCGCGGCCGGGACGTGGGAGGACGAGGAGGGTGTGCGCGTGCCCGCCACCGGCTTCGACGTCACGGCCCGCCCGTACCGGCTGCGGGCCGCGGACGGCACGGTCCACGCGGACGTGTTCGTGCTGGGCCTGCAGCTCTCGGGCGTGCAGTGGGGCACCGCGATCGCGGCCGAGGCCGGGGCCGATCCGGCCGGACGTGCCCTCTTCCTCGCCGACGCCGACGCCGCCGCGACGGCCGTGCTCGCCGGCTGAGCCCCCACGACGACGGCGGGGCCGTCCGGGTGGCTCCCGGACGGCCCCGCCGTCGTCATGCCGGGTGCGGCGCCCCGCGTCCCGTCAGGGACGGACCGGCCCGCGGCCCTTGCCGGGGTGCTCCGGGCCGTGGCCCTTGCCCGGGTGGTCGCCGCCGTGACCCGGGGTCGCGCCGACGCAGCGCAGCCACTCGCGCACGGAGTTCGCGGGCTTGCCCGGCACGCCGCGCGGATCGGTCACGCCGTCGCAGGTCTCGCCCGGGGAGGGCTCCGGCTCCGGGGTCGGCTCGGTCACGGGCGCGTCGAGCTGGAGGCCCACCAGGATCGGGTTGTGGTCCGAGGACCGCCACTGGTCCGCGGAGTACAGGTCCTCGGCCACGTAGTTGTGGCGCGAGTACTCCAGTGCCACGGATTCGTTCGCGTTGATCATCCAGATGTCCTGGCCGGTGATCGCCGTCGCCGCCGACGGCGAGGCGTAGATCCCGTCCAGGCTGCCGACGGCGCCGCCGAACGCGTACGAGTACTCGCCCGTGAGCGCGCCCTGCGAGAGGTACCCGGCCGCCTCGAGCACGCGGATCGGGTCCTCCTTCTCGTAGGCGTTGAAGTCGCCCATCAGCAGGACGCGGTCGGTGCCGGTCTCGGCCTTCATGCGCTCGGCGAAGGCCACGAGGGCCTCGGCCTGGCCCACGCGGTCCGCGTTGTACGCGCCCTGGCCGTCGCCCGCGTCCACGTTGTCCCCGGTCGCACCCGAGCCGCCCTTGGACTTGAAGTGGTTGGTGATCGCCACGAAGTCGGTGCCGGCCGCCCCCTCGGACGTGCCGTCGGCGGCGCGGAACAGCTGGGCCATCGGCTCGCGGGCGTTGTCGAAGTTCGTCTGGTCGTCCAGGATCACCGACTCGCCCACCGGGGTGACCTCGGCCGGCTGGTAGATGAACGCGGAGCGGATGACGTCCTCGTCCGCGAGCGCGGGACGGGTGGCCGGGGAGGCCACGTAGGCCCAGCGCTGCTCGCCGGCCTGCGCGTTGAGGGCCTCCACGAGGTGGGCCAGCGCGTGGTCCCGGTCGAGGCCGAACTTCTCGGAGTTCTCGATCTCCTCGAGCGCGACCACCGAGGTGCCGAGGCCGTTGATCGCGGCCGCGATCTTCTCCTGCTGGCGGGCGAACGCCTCGGAGGTGTAGGCGCCGCGCGGCAGGCAGCCGTTCGTGGTGACGGGGGTGCCGGCGCGGTCGCGGTAGGCGCTGCAGCCGGCCACGTCCTGACCCAGGGTCGTGAAGTAGTTGAGCACGTTGAAGCTGCCGACGGTGACGTTGCCGCCGACCGCCTCGGGGGCGGCCTCGGCCGGGCGGGTGTCCTCGATCGTCACGGGTTGGACGGCGGCCGCCGTGGCGTCGGTGAGGTGGCCCAGCGGCTGGAAGGACCACGCGTCGAAGCGCCAGTCGAGGATGACTCCGGTGGTGAACTCCAGGCCCGCGCCCACGCGCACCGGCTGGTCTGCGTCCAGGTACGGCAGCGGGTTCTGGTTGCCCGGCGAGCGCATGAAGTTCGTGGTGGCCCCGTCGTCGAGCACGATCAGCTGCTGCGCGTTGGCGGCCGCGACGGCCTGGGCCTCGGCGCCGGGCCGAGCCACGGACGTCGGGTTGTCCAGCGGCGTGGTGCCGGGGACGATGCCGAGGGAGCCGTACTGGTTGAGGGAGTAGTTGTCCGTGACCGTCCAGTCGCCCTGCGGGGCGAGGACCATGCCCTCGAGCGCCTCACGGTCGGCCTCCTCCAGCGGGAACTCCACCGGCGTGGGGGCCACGGCGCCGGGCTCGGCGACCGGCAGCACGCCGCCGGCGGCGACCTTGATCTGCGTGAGGCCGTAGTGCTCGGCCGCTTCGCCCGTGACCTGGACGTGGTCGCCGAGCGTCACGGAGCCGACCGTGTCCGGCGAGTACACGAACACGCCGTCGGAGGCGCCCGGGGTGGCGTCGGGGGTGTCGCCGCCGGTGCCGGCGGTCTGGATGTAGTAGCCGTCGTAGCCGCCCGTGGAGTACACGGCGGTGACGACGCCGGTGGTGGTCACCTGGCGCCCGGCGTACGGGGTGGCCGTGCCGGTGCCCTGGAGCTGGGCGATGGTGATCCGCTCGGCCGGGGTCGGCTGCGGCTCGGGCTCCGGGGTCGGCTCGCCGCCGGTGGCGGCGGCGTTGGTCGGGGTGACCTGGTCGGTGACGGTGAAGTCGGCGCTGTTGTCGTCCGTGTCCACGCCGTTCGTGCGGGTGAGGGACTTCGGGTCCGAGTTGGCCGAGGGGGCGCCGGCAGCCGCTGTTTCGAAGGTGTTCGTGGCTCCGTAGCCGAGCACGTCCGCGACGCCCGGCACCTGGCCGGTCACCACGGAGCCGACCGGCAGGTCCGTCACGGTGCCCGCCTGGCGCGCGAGCACGATCGTGCCCTTGGTGCCCGCGGGGTTGAACGCCCCGCCGGCCACGAGGTCTGCCTGCGGCAGGGCCGCGCCCGCGGTGCCGTTGGAGCCGCCGGAGACCAGGAAGTGGCCCTTCGCGGGCACCGTGCCGGACAGCGCGACCGTGCCCTGGGTCGCGGCCGTGCCGGCGGCGGAGCGGTACTGCAGGGACCAGCCGTCGAGGTTGATCGGCTGGTCGGTGGGGTTGTAGAGCTCCACGAACTTGTGGGTGTACACGGCGTTCGCGGAGCCGCCGTTGGTGTATGCCTCGTTGATGACGAGGGAGTCGCCGGCCGGGCTGGCCTGGGAGGGCAGGGCCACGGCGGGGGCGAGCAGGGCCAGGGCGGCGGTGGTCACCGCGGTGCGCGCGGCGAAGCGGGGCAGGGGGGTCATGTCGTCCTCGGTCTCGTTCTCGATGGGTCAGCGCGGCAGGCCCGCGGCGGTCAGCCAGGCATGGGCGGAGAAGACGGGGTGCGTGGCGGCGCCGCGCTGCACGCCGCGGCCCTTGCCCGGGTGGTCCTCGCCCTTCACGCGGCCCTTGCCCGGGTGGTCGGCGCCCTTGTCATGGCCCTTGCCATGACCCTTGCCGCTCCGGCTCGGTGGGGGACGGGGCCGCGGTGACCTCGAGGGCATGGCGCACCACGGTCGTGCTGCCGTCGGCGTAGCGCACGGTCATCACGAGCTCGCCCGTGCCCGCCGCGGCGGGGGCGGTGATCCCGGAGAGCGTGACGGTCTCGGAGCCCGCGGGGACGGCCACGGTGCCCAGGGCGGTCTCGGTGCCGTCGGCCGTGCGGAAGGCGACGTCGACCGCGGTCGCCGCGGGGGCGCCGTCGGAGTCCACCACGAGGTCCCCGAGGGTCAGGCCGACGGCCTGCCCGGCCTCGACCGAGGCGGGGGCGTCGGTGACCGGCACGCCGTTCTTGCCGAAGTCCGGGGCGACGGCGCCGTGGGCCGCGTCCTGGGCGCGGGCGTAGTCCGTGATCGCCTGGGAGTCCAACAGGCCCATGTTCACGAAGTTCTGGCGGCCGGTCGCGAAGGCGGTGTAGCCGTCGGGGGCCTTGGTCGGGTCCCCGAGCGTCGTCCAGGTGTCGTCGGCCAGGAACGACTGGCTGGCCACCGTGTACATGCGGTCCGCCTGGAGCGGCTCGCCGTCGATCCACACGCCGGTCACCTTGTCCCCCTGCGGGCGGGACTCGTCGTAGGTCCAGGTCAGCTCCTCGGACCAGCCGAGGGTGAACTTGCGCACGTCGTTCCGCCAGTTCTCCTCGAGGGCCAGCTTGATGGAGGAGCCCGGGATGTCGAAGTAGGTGATGGTGTTGCCGAACGGCGCCATGTCGAGCAGCTCGCCCAGGGTGAGGCGACCGACGAGGTCGGCCGGCTTGGCCGGGAACGCGCCGCCGTCGGTGAAGCGGTCCGTCAGCAGCTCGGAGCGCAGGCCGCCGGGGTTGGTCACGCCGAGGTCCACCTCGGGGTTCGCCTGCTCGGCGGCGTGCTTGACGGCGTCGCCCACCCAGGTGCCCAGGGTGGTCTCGGCGGCGCGCGTGCCGCCGGCCTTCCAGGAGCCGCCGGCGTCGATGAGCTTCTGGTAGTCGGTGGTGATGGAGGCGGACAGGTCGGCCACGACCTCGCCCTGCAGGTCCTCGAAGACCGCGACGGCCTCCTGCTCGATCGCGTACACCTGGGCGGTGACGGGGGATTCCGCGGCGGCCTCGGCGGGGGCCTGCGTGGACCGGGCCAGCAGGCGCGGGGTGAGCCGGGTGACCTCGCCGTCGGCGCCCACGGTCAGCTCGACGGCGGCCAGGTGGCTGCCGGAGGCACCCGCCTGGATCACGGGGCGGTGGGCGCCGCCGGCCGCGGTGTCGTACTGGTAGAGCTGGTGGGTGTGGGCGTTGAAGATGAGGTCCACGGCGGAGGAGGTCTCGCCGACGATGCGGTCGAACTCGGCCCGGGCCGCCCGCTCGGCGGCCAGCTCGCCCGCGCCGGCGGCACCGTCGTGGTACGAGGCCACGATCACGTCGGCGGCGTCCTGGGCCTCCAGCTCGTCCGCGACCGCGTTCACGGCGGCGACCTCGTCGAGGACCTCGTTGCCCTTCAGGCCCGCGCCGGTGGTGGTCGCGTACAGCTCGTTGGGGGAGGCGCCGATGACCGCGACGCGCACGCCGTTGACGTCGAAGACGGCATGCGAGGTGAGGACGGGCTCCTTGCTCGTCGGGTCCACCAGGTTGGCGGAGAGCACCGGGAACTGGGCCCGGGACTCCACACGGCCCTGCAGGTCGTCCAGGCCCTTGTCGAACTCGTGGTTGCCGGCGGTCAGCGAGGCCAGGCCGAGCGCGTTCATCACGTCGATCGTCGGGTTGTCCTGCTGCACGTTGGACACGGACTTCGAGCCACCGATCAGGTCGCCGGCGCTGGTCAGCAGCGTGGAGCCGGCGCCGTGCTCGGCCTCGAACGCGGTGCGGTAGTCCTCCACGGTGTCCGCGAACTGCGTGCCGATGTAGTCCGCGGACAGCGCGCCGTGGAAGTCGTTGAAGGACAGGATCGAGATGGTGGTCTCGTCCGCGGCGGCCGTCTCGACGGCCAGGGCGGGCGCCGCGCTCGCGGGCGCGAGGACGAGGACGGTGCAGGCGGCCGTGGTGACGGCACGGCGGCGGAACAGGCTGGGCATGGCTCTCCCCGGGATGCGTGATGACAGAGGTGCGCCGCCGGTGGACGGCGGGGTGACGCGCGGAGTCCATCACATCCAGGTGGCCTCCAGGTGAACGAGAGGCGGCGGGCCGTCCGGCCCGCCGCCTCTCGTCGTGTGCACGCGGATGGTGAGGGATTCGAACCCTCGGCACGGGGTCACCGCACACCGGTTTTCAAGACCGGCTCCTTCGGCCGCTCGGACAACCATCCCGGGCCTGACCGCGACGGCGTGGGCCGCCGCGTCGAGGACCCACTCTAGCCCGTGGCCCGGCGGGCGACCGGTGGCGAGTCCGGCCCCCGCGCGCGAGGATGGACCCTCGACCCTCGACCCCCGACCAGAGGAGGAGACCCCCATGGACGTCCCCGCACAGATGCGCGCCGTGCGATTCACCGGCGCCGGCGACAACGGCGTCGTCCGCGTGGGCCACGAGCCCGTGCCGGACCCCGGCCCGGGCGAGGTGCTGGTGCACGTGGCCGCCGCGGGTCTCAACCGCGCGGACATCGCGCAGCGCGAGGGCCGCTATCCGCCGCCGCGCGGCGCCTCCGAGATCCCCGGGCTCGAGGTCTCCGGCACCGTGGCGGCGCTGGGACCCGAGGCCGGGATGCCGGGTGAGGGGCGCTTCGCCGTCGGTGACCGGGTGTGCGCGCTCCTGGCCGGCGGCGGCTTCGCCGAGTACGTCGCCGTGCCGGCGGGCCAGCTCATGGCCGTCCCCGACGGCGTCGGCCTCGTCGAGGCGGCGGCCCTGCCGGAGGTCGCCTGCACGGTGCACTCGGCGCTCGTGGGCCGTGCGGGCGTGCAGGCCGGGGACCGGGTGCTCGTGCACGGCGCCACCGGCGGCATCGGCTCCTTCGCCGTCCAGTTCCTCGCCGCGCTCGGTGCACGGGTGCTGGGCACCGCCGGCGGCCCGGAGAAGGTGGCGCTCGGTCGGCGGCTGGGCGCCGAGCACATGTTCGACCACCGCGCCGCCGAGTCCGGTGCCTTCGCCCCGTGGGTCAAGGAGGTCACGGACGGCCACGGCGCGGACGTCATCCTCGACGTCGTCGGCGCCCCGTACCTGGCGCCCAACGTGTCCGCGCTCGCCCCCGAGGGACGCATCGTGACGCTCGCGGTCCAGGGCGGCGCCGTCCCGGAGGACTTCAACATCATGAAGCTGGTGGTCAAGCGCGGCTGGCTCACGGGGGCGACGCTCCGCTCCCGCTCGGTCGTGGACAAGGCCGGGATCGTGGCCGCGGCCGAACGTGCCGTGTGGCCCCTGGTGGCGGCGGGCCGCATCGACGCGAGCGTCGGGGCGTGCTTCCCGCTCGCCGAGGCCGCCGAGGCGTTCGACTGGTTCGACTCCGCCACCCGCACGGGCAAGGTCGTGCTCGTCACCGACCCCGCCGACGCGCGCCAGCCGTCCGGCGACCGCGCATGAGGGGGCCCTTCGCACGCTTCCGTCAGGAGCGTGCCGACGACCGCGAGCTCGGCACGGGGCTGTGGCGCCGTGCCCACGACCGACTCGGCCGGGCCCTGGACCGCTACTGGCAGGTGCTGGAGGGCCAGCGGGGCACGGACGTGCTGAGCCCCGAGGAGCGCAACGGCGTGGTCCACGCCGGTAACGTCCTCACGGAACGGCTCCCCGCGGTCCGCGCCCTGTGCGTCCGCCTGCACCGGGACCACGAGGGCGACGGCGAGCACATCCCGGCCGAGGCCGCCGACGTCCACCGTGAGCTCTCCCGCGCCGCGCACGAGCTGGCCGCCACCGCCCAGGCCCTCGCCCTGTACCGGCTCGGTCAGGGTTCGGCGGAGTCGGTCGGCCGGCACGCCGAACGCACCCTCGGCCACCTGGACCGGGCGGAGGAGCTGGGAGCCGGGCTCTGACGGCGGCGCGCCCCGGAGGGCCGGCCCGGAGACGAGAGGACCCCGCCGCGTGATCACGCGGCGGGGCCCGGGGGAGCCCCCTGCCGGATTCGAACCGGCGACCTGCTCTTTACGAGGGAGCTGCTCTGGCCAGCTGAGCTAAGGAGGCACGTGACCGTGAACGGCCACGGCTGACGAGCATACCGGTTTCGCGGCCCCGATTCCACCGCGCGGCCGGGTGCGCGGGCCACCGGGTGTGGCCCGCCCCTTCCGCGGGTGTTCACCCCCAGGCCATGCCGCGGCCAGACGAGGACGGTTCCCTGGTGGGCACACACCGTCGACGGGAGACGCATGAGCCTGCCCCACGCCCCTCGCACCCCGGCAC
>NZ_JABFAZ010000010.1:37521-47401 GCF_017168505.1 Micrococcus sp. KRD077
AGATATGTATAAGAGACAGTCGCACCCCGGCACCCCCCGCCGCGGCCTCGTCAGCCGCGCCCCTCCGCCTGGCCGTGGTGGACATGTCCGGCACGTCCATCGTGGAGCACGGGCTCCAGGACACGGCGTTCGCCCGCACGTTGGACCAGCACGGCGTCCCGGCGGGCACGCCGGATCACGACGACGCCGCTCGGCGGTTCCGCGCGCTCCGGCCCACCTCGCACACGGCCGTGTTCCCCCGCGTGTTCGCCGACCGGGCGGTGGCCGCGGCGGCGACCCGCACGTTCGAGGCGGCCTTCGACGCGCTGCTGGCCGAGCACGGCGTCCAGGCCGTCCCGGGCGCGGAGGAGGCGCTCGTCCGCCTGCGCGCCCTCGGCCTCCACGTGTGCCTCTGCACCGGCTACGCCCGCCACACCCAGAACATGATCCTCGAGTCGCTGGGGTGGATGGGCCTGGCGGATCTGAGCCTCTCCCCGGACGACGCCGGCCGCGGCGTCCCCTACCCGGACATGATCCTCACCGCCCTGCTCGGTCTCGACCTCGACGACGTCCGCAGCGTCCTGGTGGTCGGGGACACCGCGGAGGACATGACGGCCGGGCGCCGCGCGGGGGCCGGACTCGTGGTCGGCGTGCGCACGGGTCGCGACGCGGACGACGTCCTGCTGGCGGCGGGCGCGGACCGGGTGGTGCCGGGCCTGGCCGACGTGCCGGACCTGGTGGTCCGCACCCGCTGAGCCGGCGCCGGTCCACCCGGCGCGGCCGCTCAGCGACGTCGCGGGGTGCGCACCCGGCGGGGCAGCAGGGCCAGCATCATGGCTTCGAGGGCCAGCTGCTCCGGCACGTTGGCGGCGATGCGCTCGCGGGCCGTGGTGACGGCGTCGATCCGGGCGAGCACCTCGGCCGAGTCGCCGGCGGCGCCGCGGGCGTACGCCTCGATCTCGTCCCGACGGTGCTCGTTGATGAGCTCGCCGTCGGCCCCCAGCTGCACGCGCAGCACGTCCCGGAACAGGCCCATGACGTCGATCATGGCCCGGTCCAGCGAGTCCCGGACGGCGCGGCGCCGCCGGCGGGTCTGGTCCTCCTCGAGCCGTTTGACGTGGTGGCGGAGCTTGGGCGGGACGGGCTCGCCGGGCTCGAGGCCCAGGGAGCGGCGCAGTGCCTCGAGCTCCTCGGCGTCCCGGGCTTCGGCGGCGGACTCGGCCTCGGCCTTGGACACCTCGGCCAACGTGGCGGCCAGGGCCATCGCGTCGGAGACGGCGGTGGCCTGGAGCGGCAGGGAGAGGATGCGCTCGCGGCGTTCGAGGGCCTCCGGGTCCCGCGCGAGGCGGCGGGCCATGCCCACGTGCGACTGGGAGATCCGGGCGGTGGTGAGCGCCGTCTCGCGGTCCAGCCCGTCGCGGCGGTGCAGCAGCTCCGCCACCTGCTCCACGGCGGGGATGCTCAGCGTGATCAGCCGGCAGCGGGAGCGGACGGTGGGGAGCACGTCCGCGGGGGACGGGGCGCACAGCATCCAGATCGTGCGGGCCGGCGGCTCCTCGATGGCCTTGAGCAGCACGTTCGTGGCGCGCTCCGTCATGCGGTCCGCGTCCTCCATGAGGAAGATCCGCCAGCGCCCGGTGGCGGGGGTGGACTGGCCGGCCTCCACGAGGGCGCGGACGTCCTCGATCCGATAGCTCACCGCCTCGGTGGCCAGCACGGTCACGTCCGGGTGGGTGCCGCCGAGGACGGTGCGGCACGCGTGGCACTCGCCGCAGCCGCGCGCCGCCGGGTCTGCGACCTCGCACTGCAGGGCCGCGGCGAACGCACGCGCCGCCGTCGACCGGCCGGAGCCGGGCGGGCCCGTGAACATCCAGGCGTGGGTGGGACGGTCCTCGGCCGCGGCGCGGCGCAGCTGGGCCACCGCGGCCTCCTGGCCCGCGAGGTCCGCGAACACGGCGGGGGCGGGGGCCGTCATCGGTCGGCCGCCTGGGCGGTGACGCGGGCCAGCGCGCGGGCGGTGAGCTCCTGCGGCGGCAGCGCGCCGTCGAGCACGAGGTACCGCTCGGGCGCGGCCGCCGCGCGCGCGAGGAAGGCGGCGCGCAGGGCCTCGTGCCGGTCCGCCGTCTCCCGCTCCATGCGGTCGGGGGTGCCCTCGCCCTCCGCCGCGCGCCGGTCACGCCGGTCCGCGGCGGTGGCCGCGTCCACGTCGATCAGCACCGTCAGATCGGGGACGAGGCCGTCCGTGGCCCACTCGTTCAGGGCGGCGATCCGCGCCTCGCCCAGCCCGCGCGCCGCGCCCTGGTAGGCCACGGACGAGTCCACATACCGGTCCGTGACGACGACGGCGCCCCGGGCCAGCGCGGGGCGCAGCGTGCGGACGGCGTGGGCGGACCGGGCCGCGGCGAACAGCAGCGCCTCGGTGCGGGGGTCCACGGGGGCGTGCCCGGGGTCCAGCAGCAGCTCCCGCAGCGTCTCGCCCAGGTCCGAGCCGCCGGGCTCGCGCGTGAGCACCACCTCGTGGCCCGCGGCGCGCAGGGCCTCGGTCAGGGCGCGGGCCTGGGTGGACTTGCCGGATCCGTCCGGTCCCTCGACGGCGACGAACAGGCCGCGATGCTCGGTCTGGGTGCTCACGCCTCGAGCCTAGACGCCGCCCCGGACGGGGAGGGAACCCGGCCGGGCCGACCGCCTAGACTGACCGGCATGAGCGCCCCCATGCACTTCGCCCTGCTCGTCGACCACTGGCTGTTCCGCGTCCTGGCGATCGCCGCGCTCGTGCTCGAGGTCTGGGCGCTGGTGGACGTCGTCCGGCGCCGCCCCGACGACTTCGCCCGCATCGGGGGCCGGGACAGGAGCTTCTGGCTGATCCTCACCGGCGTCGCCGCCGTCGTCGGGCTCCTCGGCGTGCTCGCGGGCGGCGGGATGGGCATGTTCGGCCTCGTGGCCGCGTGCGTGGCGTGCGTCTACCTCGCCGGCCCCCGCCAGGACATGGGCCCGGCCCTGCGCCGCTGAGGGCCCCGCGCCGTCGGCGCGGCCCTCATGACGACGGCGCCACCGCCGCCCAGCGCACGCTCAGCTCCCCGCGCCGCCACTGGTGCGGGCCGCCCAGCACGGGCCAGCCAGCCGCGCGCAGCGTGCCGACCGTCGCCAGCCACCGCTGCCGCGTCCCGTAGGCCGCGAGCGGGGCGTGCGCGGCCCACGCGGCGTCGGCCTCCGCCAGGAGCCGATGGACGGGCTCCCCGGGCACGTGCCGGTGGATGAGGACCTTCGGCAGGCGCGCCGCCACGTCCGAGGGGCGGGCGAAGGACCCCAGCCTGAGGGCCACGGTCAGGCTCGCGGGCCCGTCCCGACGCAGGTCCACCCAGGCCGCCCGCCGGCCGTCCTCGGAGCAGGTGCCCTCCACGAGGACGCCGTCGTCGGCGAGCCCCGCGCACAGCAGGGACCAGATCGCGGGCACGTCCTCCTCCCGGTACTGGCGCAGCACGTTGAACGCGCGCACCACGGTGGGCGGCCGCGGCACGGGCAGCTCGAAGCCGCCGACCGCCCAGGTGACCCCCGGCAGGCCGCCGGCCCGCTCCCGCGCCCGGGCCACCCGAGCGGGGTCGATCTCGAGGCCCACCAGCTCGAGGGCCGGGTTCTGCACGCGCAGCCGCTGGGCCATCTCGACGGCGGTCACCGGCTCCGCGCCGAAGCCCAGGTCCACGGCCAGCGGGCGGGGAGTGCGCCGCAGCAGGGGGCCGTGCACGTCCGTGAGCCAGCGGTCCACCCGGCGCATCCGCTGCGCCGCCGTCGTGCCGCGGGTGATGTGGCCCTGCGGGCCCCGTGCCGGGACTGGGCCGGGCGTCGTGCGCGCGCGCAGCCGCCGGGCCTTCTCCACCATGGGCTCCAGCGTAGGGGAGCGGCGGGACGGGTCCGCCTAGGATGGTGACATGGCGAACACCACGTACACGCTGGTCATGCTGCGGCACGGTCAGAGCGAATGGAACGAGAAGAACCTGTTCACCGGCTGGGTGGACGTCCCGCTGACCGAGAAGGGGCGCGCCGAGGCCGCCCGCGGCGGTGAGCTGCTGGAGGCGGAGGGCATCCGCCCGGACGTGGTCCACACGTCCCTGCTCAAGCGCGCCATCACCACGGCCAACCTGGCCCTCGAGGCCGCGGACCGCCAGTGGATCCCGGTCAAGCGCAGCTGGCGCCTGAACGAGCGCCACTACGGCGCCCTGCAGGGCAAGGACAAGGCCCAGGTGAAGGAGGAGTTCGGCGAGGAGCAGTTCATGGTCTGGCGCCGGTCCTTCGACACCCCGCCGCCCGCCCTGGACGACGACTCCGAGTTCTCCCAGATCGGCGACGAGCGCTACGCGGACCTGGGCAAGGACGCCCCCCGCACCGAGGCCCTCAAGCAGGTCATCGACCGCCTGCTGCCCTACTGGGAGGAGCAGATCCTGCCCGACCTCAAGGCCGGCAAGACCGTGCTGATCGCCGCGCACGGCAACTCGCTGCGCGCCCTGGTCAAGCACCTGGACGGCATCTCGGACGAGGACATCGCGGGCCTGAACATCCCGACGGGCATCCCGCTGGTCTACGAGCTGGACCAGAACTTCAAGCCGATCACCGCGAACGGCCGCTACCTCGACCCGGAGGCCGCCGCGGCCGGCGCCGCCGCCGTGGCCGCCCAGGGCTCCGCGCACTGACGCAGCCGGCGGCGTCCACCCCGGCGGCCGCCGCATCCGCCCGACGACGACGGGCCGGGACCCCCGGTGGGGGCCCGGCCCGTGGCGTCGGGGACGGTCAGAAGCCGGTGGCGTCCGGACGGTGGGTCGCCCACTCGCCCGTGACGAGGTAGCGCACCTTGGCGGCCACGGACAGGCCGTGGTCCGTGAACCGCTCGAGGTAGCGCGAGGCCAGCGTGACGTCCGTGGTGGTGGCCGGCGTCGCGCTCCAGTCCGGGGCGGCGATCGCGCGGAAGACGGACAGGTGCAGCGCGTTGACGTCCTCGTTGAGGGCGTCGATCCGGTCCCCGTGCGCCAGGTCCTGGGTCTCGAGCAGCAGGACGACCTCCTCGGCCACCTCCACGGCGGCGTCGCACATCGCGGTGATCACGGTCCGGACCTGTTCCGGGATGACGTGCTCGGGGTAGCGCAGCCGGGTCAGCTGGGCCACGTGGCGGGCGAGGTCGCCCATGCGCTCGAGCGAGGAGCTCATCCGCAGCGTGGCGACGACGGTGCGCAGGTCCGTGGCCACGGGCGCCTGCAGCGCCAGGATGCGCACGGCCTGCTCGTCGAGGGACTCCTGCAGCTGGTCGATCCGCGCGTCCTCCGAGATGACCCGTTCGGCGCCGTGCACGTCGGCCGCCTCGAGGGCGGCCTGCGCGTCCATCATGGCGCGGTGCACGAGGCGGGCGATCTCGGTCAGGTCGCGGCCCAGCCGTTCGAGGTCGGCTCGGTAGAGCTCGCGCATGGTCTCCTCTCCCCGGCGACGCCCGTGCGCCGCCGACCCCGACTCCCCGGGGCAACGGTCCACCCTGGCAGGGCAAGATGAACGGCCCATGAACGCCGATCGTCCGGCGTCTGGCGGGGCCGGGGCAGCCCGTCTCCGGGCCGCCAGAGGCTAGTCTGGTGCCGTGGATCCCGTCATCATCGGCCTGCTGTGCGGAGCGGTCGGACTGTTCACCGGAGTGGCCTCCATGCTGGCCTTCCGGGCGTCCGAGCGCTCGCGGACGGTGGACCTGACGGTCGGCGAACCCACCCTGGCGCCGGGCGCCGCCGAGGTCCTCTCCGTGGTCGGCCGCGCGTACGCGGTGGTGGACGACGTCGACGGCGTGGTGCGCGCGAACCCCGCGGCCTACGCCCTGGGCCTGGTGCGGGGGCACTCGCTCGTCCAGGACCAGCTGCGGGAGCTCACGCGGACCGTGCGGGCCGACGGCGTCATCGTCGAGCGCCGCATGGAGCTGCCCCGAGGACCCCTCGGGCAGTCGAGCCTCGTCGTCGAGCTGCGCGTTGCCCCGCTGGACGAGGAGTACATCCTGATCCTCGCCGACGACCGCACGGACGTGACCCGCACCGAGGCCATGCGCCACGACTTCGTCGTCAACGTCTCGCACGAGCTCAAGACGCCGGTGGGCGCCATCTCCCTGCTCTCCGAGGCCATCGGCGACGCCGCGGAGGACGAGGAGGCGGTGCGTCGCTTCGCCGCACGCCTGGGCGTCGAGTCCCGCCGGCTCTCGGCCCTCGTGCAGGACATCATCGAGTTCTCCCGGCTGCAGGCCAAGGACGTGGTCCAGGACGGGGGGCCCGTGGACCTCAACGCCGTCGTCGCCGACGCCGTGGACCGCCTGCGCCTGACCGCCGAGGACCGCGGCATCGCGCTGCGCGTGGGCGGCCGCGTGGACGCGGTGGTGCACGGGGACCAGGACCAGCTGATGACCGCGGTGCGCAACCTGGTGGACAACGCGGTGCGCTACTCCCCGGAGGGCACCACGGTGGGCATCGGCCTGAGCTCCGTGGACGGGCTCGCGCAGGTCACCGTCACGGACCAGGGCATCGGCATCAGCCCGGAGGAGCAGGAGCGGGTCTTCGAACGCTTCTACCGCGTGGACGCGGCGCGGTCGCGTCAGACGGGCGGCACGGGCCTGGGGCTGAGCATCGTCAAGCACGTCGTCATCAACCACGGAGGGGAGGTCACCCTCTGGTCCCAGCCGGGCCGCGGGTCGACCTTCACCATCCGCCTGCCCGAGTGGGGGGACGGTGTCGCCGTCGACGGCGCGCCGGGTGCCGCCCACGTCACCGAGCGGCGCGGTCACCGGGTGACCGCCTCGGCCGCACCCCCGACCCGGAAGGAGACGAGCGCATGAGCCGCATTCTGATCGTGGAGGACGAGGAGTCGTTCAGCGACCCCCTGTCCTACCTCCTGGAGAAGGAGGGGTTCGAGGTCACCGTCGCCGCCGACGGCAACGAGGCGCTGAGCGTCTTCGAGCGCGACAGCGCGGACCTGATCCTCCTGGACCTGATGCTCCCGGGGATGTCCGGCACCGAGGTGTGTCGTCAGGTGCGCCAGCGCTCCAACGTCCCCGTGATCATGCTGACCGCGAAGGACTCGGAGATCGACAAGGTCGTCGGCCTCGAGCTCGGGGCGGACGACTACGTGACCAAGCCGTACTCCTCGCGTGAGCTGGTGGCCCGCGTCCGCGCCGTGCTGCGCCGTCAGGGGGAGCAGGAGGAGCCGATGTCGGCGACCATCAGCGCCGGCCCCGTGCGCATGGACGTCGAGCGGCACGTCGTCTCCGTGGACGGCGAGCAGGTGTCCCTGCCGCTCAAGGAGTTCGAGCTGCTGGAGATGCTGCTGCGCAACGCCGGGCGCGTGCTCACCCGCGGCCAGCTGATCGACCGCGTGTGGGGCTCCGACTACGTGGGGGACACCAAGACCCTCGACGTGCACGTGAAGCGCCTGCGCTCCAAGATCGAGCCCGATCCCTCGAGCCCCCGCTACCTCGTCACGGTGCGCGGCCTGGGCTACAAGTTCGAGGCCTGACCGGCGCGCTGCACCCGGGACGACGACGGCCCCGGCTCCACCTCGCGGTGGGGCCGGGGCCGTGGCGTGCCGGGCGCAGGCCCGGCGGAGGTCAGTGCTCCTCGCCGTAGTGGTGGGTCTCCTCGTGGAGGTGCCCGACGAGATCCTCCTCCGAGGGCTCGACTCCCTCGGGGAGCAGGTCACGGTACTGCTCCTGGGTGGCGCTCAGCAGCGGGACGGCCAGGTCGGCGGTGCCGCCGTTGCCGGAGACGGTCACGGGCAGGTTCTCGCCGACCCACACGCCCTCGCGCTCCAGGACGGTTGTGTTCGCCTCGTCTTCGAGCTTGCGGCTCTCGCCGGCGGGGACCTTCAGGGTCGCGGAGCCGCCGCCCTCGGCCTGGAAGGTGTAGGTCTGATCCTGGCCGGAGGTGTTCTCCACGGTGCCGATCAGGCGGGCGGGGCCCGACTCGCCGTCGCCGACGAGGGCGAGGTTGCGGTAGCTCAGGAAGTCCTGCTCCTGGCCGTTGATGCCGTCCGAGGGGGAGTACTGGATGGCGGTGGCGATCGGGCTCACGGCGGAGCAGCCGGTGGCGCCCAGCAGGGCGACCGCGGCCAGCGCACCTGCGGCGAGGTGGCGCCGGGCGGGCCGGGATGCGTTCTTCACAGAGGTCTCCTCAGGTGCGATGACGTGCTCAGGAGCCCCGAGGCAGGGGTCCTGCCAGGTCAGGCTACCGCATCCCGGGACGCCGGCCGGCCCGTGGCGCCGGGTCGTCCACTATCACATCCGGAGGCCGACGATGTGACGGCGCGCGCGGCATGACGAGGCCGCATGATAGAATGAGACGACTGAAAGGGGCACAACAACATGGTTTTTGAGGTCGGAGAGACCGTCGTCTACCCCCATCACGGTGCTGCGCGGATCGAGGAGATCAAGATGCGCACCATCAAGGGGGAGGAGAAGATGTACCTCAAGCTCAAGGTGGCGCAGGGAGACCTGACCATCGAGGTCCCTGCGGAGAACGTCGACCTCGTCGGCGTGCGTGACGTCGTGGATGCGGAGGGGCTCGAGCACGTCATGGAGGTCCTGCGCGCCGAGCACGTGGAGGAGCCCACCAACTGGTCCCGCCGCTACAAGGCGAACCTGGAGAAGCTCGCCAGCGGCGACGTCAACAAGGTGGCCGAGGTCGTCCGTGACCTGTGGCGCCGCGACCAGGACCGCGGCCTGTCCGCCGGCGAGAAGCGCATGCTCGCGAAGGCCCGCCAGGTGCTCGTGTCCGAGCTGGCGCTGGCCAAGAAGGTCACCGAGGAGGAGGCCGAGGGCCGCCTGGACAAGGTGCTCGAGGATCTTGTCGTCGATGTCCGTCACGTTCCGCACCGAGGTGACGCGCAGCCCGGTGGCCTCGAGCCAGCGGATGAGGATGTCGAACACGATCGCGCTGCGCACATGGCCCACGTGCGGCATTGGACAAGGTGCTCGAGGGCTGACGAGCAGCACACGACAGGGGAGGGGCCCGCGTCCACGACGCGGGCCCCTCCCCTGTCTCGTCCCCGGCCACGGCCGTCGCCGCCATGGGGGTCCCGGGCCACGGACCCTGGCGCGCTCCCTAGGATGAGGCCATGCCCACCGCCCTCGTGATCGCCGCCGCCGGCGCCGGCACCCGCCTCGGCGCCGGGCTGCCCAAGGCCCTCGCCCCCCTCGCGGACGGCCGCACCCTCCTGCACCACTGCCTGGAGTCCGTCGCCGCCGCGCGCGCCGCCGGGCTCGCCCTGGACGCCGTCGTGGTGCTCACCCCGCCGGTGGAGGCCGATGCCGGCCGCGTGGCCGCCGAGGTCGACGCCGGCCCGCGCCTGGACGTGCCCGTGCACTGCGTGCCCGGCGGCGCCGAGCGCGCGGACTCGGTCCGCGCCGGACTCGCCGCGGCCTCCCGTGCTCTGGCCGACCTCGCCCCGGCGGGGGCGCCCCGCCGCGTCCTCGTCCACGACGCGGCCCGCGCGCTGACCCCGCCGAGCGTGTTCGGGGCCGTGACGGCGGCGCTCGGGACCGGCGCGGTCGCCGCGGTCCCGGGCCTGCCGCTGACGGACACCGTCAAGCAGGTCACCCCCGGACGGGGCGGCGTCGACGTCGTCGCGGCCACGCCGGCCCGCGCCGGACTGCGCGCGATCCAGACGCCGCAGGGCTTCGACCTGGACACCCTGCTGGCGGCCCACGAGGCCGTGCGCACGGACCCCACGCTCGACGCCGCGGCGCTCACCGACGATGCGATGGTCATGGAGGCCGCGGGGCACGAGGTCGTGGTGGTGCCCGGCGACCCGGCCGCGTTCAAGGTCACCGCCCCCGCCGACCTCGACCTCGCCCGCCTCGAGCTCGCCCGCCGCGCCCCCCAGGGGGCCTCCATGCGCC
>NZ_JABFAZ010000099.1:0-2229 GCF_017168505.1 Micrococcus sp. KRD077
GCACCACCCCCCTGACCCTGCGCACCCAGGCCAAGCCCGGTGAAAAGATCCAGGTGATCGCCAACGTCCCGCAGCTGCCCGCCGCCGGCGACCTGCACTGCGAGATCATCGCCGACGGCACCACCGCCCCCCTGGACGCCCAGACCGGCGACCCCAAGGGCATGCCCATGGTCCAGTGCGAGGCCACCGTCCCCGAGCCCACCAGCTGAGCATCCCGCGGACACCGCGACACGTCCCCGCAGCACCTCCACGACACCCGCAGCTGTCACGAGCACTGGATGGTGTCTAGGAAGGACCGGGACCAGCCCAGATCCCTACGACAGCTCAACCCAGGAGCCGTGAATGCCCCTGGGAGTCTGGCTCATCCCTGCGCGGGCGGAGCTTCCGACGGGCTCACCGACTTTGACGACGTGCCCGTGGGCTCATCCCTGCGTGCGCGGGGCTTCCACGATCGCGGAGCGTTTCGTGGAGAAGATGGGTGGCTCATCCCTGCGTGCGCGGGGCTTCCTCGGCAAGCAGCTCGTCCACAGCAGCAGCGTCGGGCTCATCCCTGCGTGCGCGGGGCTTCCTCTACCCTGCCGTCCTCGAACAGCGTCAGGACGGGCTCATCCCTGCGTGCGCGGGGCTTCCATGGCTCGCATGCTTGCTGACGGCAAGACCAAGGGCTCATCCCTGCGTGCGCGGGGCTTCCACCCTCAGTCAGTCAGTCAGTCCGTCAGTCAGGGGCTCATCCCTGCGTGCGCGGAGCTTCCACGGGCAAGCTGGCGATGGACTGGGAGTCCGCGGGCTCATCCCTGCGTGCGCGGGGCTTCCACTACCTGGCCAGGGCGGATGCTCCGCGCTCTGCGCTTTCCCCTTCGGTTGAGGGGGGTTGGGATGACCAGCCAGTTGCCCGGCTGGACATGCCCACACCCTGGGGTGCGGGCTTGACGCTTCCACGCCCCTGCCTCGCGGCCCCGCCAGATGGCGGGCCCGAGACAGCAGCTCCACGTCCGTTTCGACTCTCCCGACGGCCTCGGGCGAGCTCGACCCCTGCTCCACGCTCCTCCTGCACAGCCCACGCCCGGATGTTGATCGCGGCGTTCACGTCGCGGTCGATCACCAGGTGGCAGGCCTCGCACTCGAAGGTCCGCTCGGCCAGGGACAGCGTGGATTTGACTGTCCCGCAGCGCGAGCACGCCTTCGAGGAGGGCGCGAATCGGTCGATCATCTTCACCTGGGACCCTGCCCAGGAGGTCTTGTAGTCCAGCTGCCGGCGCAGCATCCCCAGCCCGGCATCCAGGATCGCCCGGTTCAACCCGGACTTGGCGGCCACGTTCCTACCCGGCGCCTCGAGCGTCCCGCGGGCCGAACGGGTCATCCCCGCCACGTTCAGGTCCTCCAGGGCGACCACCGCGAAGTCCGTCGCCAGTCTCGTGGACACCTGATGCAGCAGCCCCGCCCGACGTAGGGCGATCCCGTGCTGGAGTGCCGCGATCTGCCGGCGCACGCGCTCGCGGCGGTTCGAGCCGGGCTGGGTGCGGGCGTGGGCACGCTGGAGGCGGGTTAGGCGGGCGGCCTGGCGGGCACCGGGGCGGCCGTTGTCGATGACCTCGCCGGTGGAGAGGGCGGCCAGGTGCTTGACGCCCAGGTCCACGCCGACGGCGCCGTTGGCGCGCTGGCGACGGCTGGGCCCGGTCCGGATGGGGGTGGGGTCGGCAACGAGGATCGAGGCGTACCACCGTCCGCCGGCCTGGGAGATGGTCATGGACCGGATCTGGGCGCCGCGGCGGCAGGCGCGGACCAGGCGGCTGGTCTTGTCGTAGGTGCGGATGGTCCCCAGGGAGGCCAGGCGCAGGTGCCGGTGGTCGGTGATCACCCCGCGGCGGGGCTCGCCGCGCTTGTAGGGGGTGCCCGCGGCGCCGATGACCTCGGGGGCGGGGATGGTGAAGCTGTCCCGGGACCGGCCCTTCTTCTTGAACCGCGGCAGGCCGACGCGCGCGCCGGCGCGCGTGCCGGAGGCGGAGGCCATCCAGTTCTCGGTGGCCTTCGCGGCGTTCTGGAGGCCGGAGACCAGGACGCGGCGGGGCACGGTGTGCATCCAGGGCTCGGCGTATCGCTCGTCGGTCCATGCTTCGGCCGGGTCGGCGCCGGCGGCGATCGCGGCGGCAGCCTCGCGGTGGCGGCGGATCAGCGGGGTCAGGTGGGCCGTGGAGTACGACTGGTAGCTGGCCACGCGGAGGGTGGGGT
>NZ_JABFAZ010000100.1:0-3592 GCF_017168505.1 Micrococcus sp. KRD077
GCCCTCCCCCTCCGGCCGCACCGTCCACCTGTCCACGTCGGGCGTGGACGCCCGCATCGCCCCCGACGAGTTCGGCGGGTTCGTCCTGGAGATCGGCGGGGCCGTCCAGTCCCACGTGGACCTGGCCGACCCCGCTCGCATCCGCTACGAGTACCTGCGCCGCATGGCCCACGTGCTCGACGGCGTCGCTCCGGCGGGCGCGCCGGTGCGGGTCCTGCACCTCGGCGCGGGCGCGCTGACCCTGCCGCGCTACCTCCAGACGACCCGACCCGGCTCGGAGCAGACGGTGGTCGACCTGGACCGGGAGCTCGTGTCCTTCGTGCTCGCCGAGCTGCCCCTGCCGGCGGGCACGGACCTCGTCTCCGTGGTCGCGGACGCGCGCCTGGCCGCCGTCGACCTCGCGCTGGACGGGGAGCGGTTCGACGCCGTCGTGCTGGACATCGGCACCGGCGAGGAGGGCGCCGAGCACCTGCGCGGCGCCGTGTTCTACGGGGAGCTGCTCGAGCTGCTGACGGCGGGTGGGGTGCTGCTGGTGAACATCGGCGACGACGCCGGCCTGCACTTCCTGGGCGCCGAGCTGGGCGCCCTCGAGGAGGCGGCCGCCGAGGCCGGGGTGCCCGGCCCGTGGACGCTCGCGGACCAGGGGATGCTGGAGCGCCTGGACTGGGGCAACGTCGTGCTGGCCGCGGGGGCGCCGCTGGGAGAGGCCGGCTGCACGGAGCGCCTCGCCGCGGCGGGGCCGCATCCGGCGGCCGTGCTGGACCCGGCGGAATCGGCCGCGCTGGCCGCCCGCATCCGTCGCGCCTGAGGGCGGGCGCGGCGCTCAGGGCCGGGGGTCCTCCGCACCGGGGCCCGTCTGCGGCCGGGGCCACGGGTGGCCCCGGCGCTCCTCCGCCCCCTCGTTGAAACGCCGCAGGAGCCTGCTGAACTCGACGACGTCTTCGGCGGGCCAGGAGGCGACGATCTGCGCCACGTTGTCCGCGCGGGAGCTCAGCTCCGCGGCGAGGCGGGCGCGCCCCTCCTCCGTGGGGCGGTGCAGCCGGGCGGAGCCGCCGTCGGGGTCCGCCACCCGCTCGACGAGGCCGGCCTTCATGGCGGCGGCCACCTGCCGGTGGACGGTGGAGACGTCGAGGTCGAAGGCCTCGGCCAGCTCGCCGACGCTCATGGCCCCGCCCGCGTCCAGGCGGGCGAGCAGCACGGTGGCGCTGCGCTCCAGCGCACTCGACCGGACGTAGGGTGCCACCCCCTGCGTGGCCACCCGCAGCAGGAGCATGTGCTCGTACATGATCCCTTCGACCGGGTCGGGCCACGCCCCCTCAGATGATTGCATCATGCAAACGATGCTACCTTTTGCATCATGCAAATCGCCGAGCAGGAACGCATCGCCTCCCCCACCTTCGTCCTCGCCTGGGTGGTCTCCTTCCTCCAGTTCCTCGCGTTCTACGCCCTCGTCACCACCATGGCTGTGTACGCGGTCCGGCAGTTCGCCGCCTCGGACGCCGGGGCGGGGCTGGCCTCGAGCGCCTTCGTCATCGGCGCCACCCTCAGCCGCGTGGTCACCGGCCACGTGGTGGACCGCTTCGGCAAGCGCCGCGTCCTGGTGGTGGCCCTGGTCGCCGTCGCGCTGTCCTGCACGCTCTACCTCGTCGCCTCCTCGCTGCCGGCCCTGGTGGCGGTGCGCATGCTCCACGGCGCCAGCTACGCCTTCGCCAGCACCGCCGTCATGGCCCTGGCCCAGGCGGCCATCCCCGACGGGCGACGCGCGGAGGCCACCGGCCACCTCGCGCTGGGCACCACCCTGGCCACCGCGATCGGCCCCGCCCTGGGACTCTTCCTCGCCGGCTCCATCGGCTACGCGTGGCTGTTCCGGGCGACTCTGGGGATCACGGTGGTCAGCCTCGTGCTGGGCCTGCTGGTGCGCGAGGCGCCCGCCGCGGCGGACGTCGACGGCGAGCGCGCCGCCGGTGAGGTCCCCCTGGAGCACCCCGCCCCCGCGGTGGGCTTCCGCCTGCGCTCCGTGCTGCACCCGGCGGTGCTGCCGATCAGCGGCTTCATGCTGCTGGTGGGCCTGAGCTACGCCGGGATCCTCACCTACCTGAACGCCTACTCGGTGGAGCGCGGGCTCACGGCCGGCGCCGGCCTCTTCTTCCTGGCCTACGCCGCGGCGATGCTCGTCATGCGCCTCACCCTGGGCACCCTGCAGGACCGCCGGGGGGACGACGCCGTCGTCTACCCCGCCCTCCTCTGCTTCACAGCCGCGCTCCTGGTGCTGGCCTTCGCCACGCGCGACTGGCAGGTGGTGCTGGCCGGGGCGCTGAGCGGCCTCGGCTACGGCACGCTCATGCCCGCGGCCCAGGCGATCGCCGTGAACGCGGTGCCCTCCCACCAGCTCGGCGCCGGCATCTCCACCCTCATGCTCTTCGCGGACGTGGGGCTGGGCCTGGGCCCCGTGCTCCTCGGCGGGCTCGTGGCCTCCGCCGGCTACGGCGCCATGTACGCGGCCCTGGCGGGCGTGCTGGTGATCGCCGCCGGGTACTACTTCGTGATGCACGGACGCCGGCACGGGCGGCGGGGGACCGTGGCCCGCGCCTGAGTCCCGCGCGGTGACGGCGGCCTGCCGCCGCGGGCGACGCTACCGGCGCCGCGCCGGCCAGGACGCGAGCATGACGGCGGCGAGGGCGCCCAGGGTGCCCAGCACCGTCGTCATGGTGACCGTGGATCCGTCGGTGGGGGCCACCAGGTCCACCACGAGGGAGCCCAGGAGGTTGCCCGAGACCAGGCCGAGGGTGGCGGCGAAGACGCCCAGGCGCGGGACGACCATGGCGCCCACCCCGATGAACACGCACCCCAGCGGGCCGCCGAGGTAGAGCCGCCAGTCGTGCGGCAGCGCGGGCATGCCGTGGCCGGAGGCCAGGGCGATCCCGCCCCACACGACCCCGAGGAAGAGGACGCCGGCAGTGAAGTTGACCAGGGTCGCCGGGATGGCGGTGCCGTAGGCCGTGGTCTGACGGGCGTTGAACACCTGCTGCCCGGCGGTGGCCAGACCGGTCAGCAGGGGCAGCAGGGCCAGCAGCGCCCAGCCGGGCCCGCCGCCGGCCTCGCCGAGCGAGGGCCACACCACGAGGGCGACCGCGGCCAGGGCGAGCGCCGCCCCCGTGAGGCGCCGCGGCGTCAGGCGCTGCACCCCGGCGGGGCTGAGCCCGAACCGGTCCACGACCATTCCGCCGACCACCTGCCCGGTGACCACGGCGACCGTGAACACGGCCACGCCGAGGGGGCCGATCGTCGCGGACTGGGTGAGCACCAGGAGCCCGCCGATCACGCCCGCCACCGCGTACCACGGGCGCACGGACCCCGCGGCCAGGGCCGGGCGGATGCGGGCCAGGCCCCGGCGGCCCCGCGGCGTCAGCACGCTCACGAGCACCATGACGACCAGGCCCGCCGCGAAGGAGCACAGCGCGGCGAGGACGGGGTCGCCCGTCAGGTGGGCGAGGCGGGAGTTGATGCGGCCCTGCAGCGGCATCACGGAGCCGGCGGCCACCGCGAGAGCGAACAGCAGGGCGGTCGCCCGCGGGGAGGGGGCGTCCGGGCG
>NZ_JABFAZ010000101.1:0-446 GCF_017168505.1 Micrococcus sp. KRD077
TCTTGGAGGCATTGGATTTGAATTTAATTGAATCATCTTTGAGTATTTTTGATTAAATTGATGTTGGTCTTCAATACTTAAGCTATTCCATATCCAATTTAAATTCTCTTTCAAATGTTCAATCATACTTTGGAAAATGCCCATTTCTGTTGGACGCGCTAAATCATACTTCAAATCTGCAATATGATTTCCTGTACGTCTATATACTAATTTTTTAAAATCAATGTCATATTCAGCACATTCTTTTAAAAATAAAGAAACTAAAGTATCAAGCGGTGCATTGCCGAAATGATGTTTTTTAATGTCATTTAATTTGTCTTTAGTTAAGTACTTGAATGTCACGTCTATCATTGTACCTCTTACACTTGGTAAATGAGCAGAACGACTCGTCATAGTAATTGGTAATTTCGGATGATGAGCAGCAACATAACGGACAACATCTAAAC
>NZ_JABFAZ010000102.1:0-2606 GCF_017168505.1 Micrococcus sp. KRD077
CCCGTACCCGGCCCCCCGCCCCCGGCCCCCGTTTTCGTTCGGGAAACGGCGGGTGTTCGCGCGTTGTCGTTCGGGAAACGGCGCCCGCGCCGCCTCGGGGGCGCCGTTTCCCGAACGAAAGCACTCCTGGGGGCGCCGTTTCCCGAACGAAAGTGGAGGGGGGTCAGAGGCTGGTGCCGATGATCATCGGCTCGGGGTGCAGCTCGACGCCGAAGCGTTCGCGCACGCCGTCGCGCACGGTGCGCGCGACCGTCAGGACGTCCTCGGTGGTCGCGTCGCCGCGGTTGGTCATGGCGAGGGTGTGCTTCGTGGACACCGACGCGCGGCCCCCGGCCAGGCCGGTGCCGTCGGCTCCGCGGCCGTCCGGCCCGCCCTCGCGGGGGGCGACCTCGGGCAGCCCGAAGCCCTTCGCGAAGCCCGCGCGATCGATCAGCCAGGCCGCCGAGAGCTTCACGAGCGGCGTCCCGTCCTCGGCCTCCCCGGCGGCGAACGCCGGGGCGCCCTCGGGCAGGGAGGCCCGCACGGACGCGGGCACGATCGGGTTCGTGAAGTAGCTGCCCGTGGACCACGTGTCCGGGTCCGCCGGATCGGACACCATCCCCTTGGCGGCGCGCAGGGCCAGCACCTCGCGGCGGACCACCGCGAGCGGGGCATGGGCGCCCTCCTCGACGTCGAGCGCGGCCGCCAGCTGCCCGTAGCGGACCGGCGCCGTCGGCTCGGCGTCGGAGGAGGCGCGGCGCAGCTGCAGGTCGATCGAGAGCACGATCCACCGGGGACTCGGCGCGCCGGTCTCCAGCATGGAGCGCTTGATCACGGAGTCGCGGTAGCCGAAGCGCAGGTCCGCGGGCGTCAGCTCGACGAGGTCGCCCGCCTCCCGGTCCCACGCGCGCAGGGCGACGAGCACCTGCGAGACGTCCGCGCCGTACGCGCCGACGTTCTGCACGGGCGTCGCGCCGGCCGCGCCCGGGATGCCCGAGAGCGCCTCGATCCCGCCGAGCCCGTGCGCCACGGTCCATGCGACGGCGTCGTCCCACGGGTGGCCCGCCGCGACCCGCACGTCGACGGCCTCCCCCTCGTGGTCCGCGGACCGGGCCCCGTCGCCGGCGGGCGGCGCCTCACCCTCGCCGGGCGCCGGCCCGTCCAGCACGTGGATGCCCTCGAAGGCCAGCCGCACGACGGTGCCGGGGAAGCCGGCGTCCGCCATGAGGGTGTTGGAACCGCCGCCGAGGACGAACAGGGGCTCGCCTGCCGCGTCGGCGGCGCGCACGGCCTCGATCGCCTCGGCCTCGGTGCGCGCGGTGACCCACGCGCGCGCGGGCCCGCCGACGCGGGTGGTGGTGTGGTCCGCCAGCCGCTCGCTCACGCGCTCTCCCCCGCGGCTCCGCCGAGGCGGACCACAGCCTGCGCCTTGGTCAGCACGCGCGGCTTCACCGCGTCCGGGTTGGTGACGTTCAGGTCGATCCGCACCGTCCCGGCAGCCTCATCCACGGCGCCGACCGTGCCGACGACCTCGAGCGTGGCGCCGGGGACGGGCGCGCCGTCGTCGTCCGTGCGCCCCGTGGTGTCCGCGACCGGCACCATGCCGGTGAAGCGGGTCTGGTAGTCGACGACGGCGCCCGGGTCGCCCGCCCAGTCCGAGACGAGCTGCACGGCCGCGCCCATGGTGAGCATCCCGTGGGCGATGACGCCGGGCAGGCCGACGTGCTCGGCGAACGTCGGGGACCAGTGGATCGGGTTGCGGTCGCCGGAGGCACCCGCGTAGGCGACGAGGTCGGCGCGGGTGAACGTGACGGTGCGCGTGCCGACCACCTCGCCCCGGGCGAGGTCGGACAGGCGGGGGGCGGTGCTCATCAGGACTCCTCTCCCCGGACCAGCAGGGTGGACGTGACGGTGGAGACGGCAGCGCCGTCCAGATCCGCGATCTCGGTGACGGTGGTGACCATGCGGTTGCCGCCGAGGGACTTCACGGCCTCGACCCGCACGGTCGCCACGACCTCGTCCCCGGCCACCAGCGGGCGGTGGTGGACGAAGCGCTCGTCCGCGTGGACCACCCGCGAGAAGTCGATCCCCAGCTCGGGATCGGCGACGACGGCGGCCTCGGCGCGCTGGGCGATGACGACGGCGAAGGTCGGGGGGGCGACCAGGTCGGCGTGTCCCAGGGCCCGGGCGGCCGCGACGTCGTGGTGCGCGGGATGGTGGGCCTGCACGGCCTCGGCGAAGCCGCGGACCGCCTCACGACCGACCTGGAAGGGGGGCGCGGGCGGATAGCTCCGCCCGGCGACGTCGGGGTTCACGCTCAACTCGGGCCTCCTGCGGGACGGTTCTCGACTGCCGTCCAGCCTAACGGCCGGGGCGCCGCTCCCCCTGCCGGCGGGCGGCCTGGCGGAAGCGCACGAGCTGGGCGGACAGGTGCACGGCGACGCCCGCGCCGAGCACGCCCAGGGCGGTCCCGGAGACGGCGAGGCGTCCGGTGGTCCCGCCGACGACCGCCAGCACGATGCCCACGAGGAACAGCGCGGAGCCGGTCAGCACGAGGGTCCGGTACAGCCGGGAGCCGTGCTCCCACGGGGAGACGAAGCCGCGGGGCGCGGTGGTGCCGCGGGCGG
>NZ_JABFAZ010000103.1:0-380 GCF_017168505.1 Micrococcus sp. KRD077
GCACTGGAGCTGGAGAGGGCGTGCACGGGCTGATGGACCTCGTCTACGTGATCGTGCTCGGGATCCTGGTCCTGGCGGGCCTGCTCACGCTCGTGCGGCTGTTCCGCGGGCCCGACACGCTCGACCGGATCGCCGCCCTCGACGTGTTCGTCGTCCTGATCATCGGGGCCACCGCGGTGTACGTGGCGTTCTACCGCGACGGCTCGAACATCCCGCTGCTGGTGGCGTTCGCGCTGATCGCCTTCGTGGGGTCCGCCACCGCCGCGCGGCTGGCCGAGCGACGGGAGTGGCACCGGTGAACCCCGACGTGTTCTGGGACGTCGTCTCCGCCGCCCTGCTGCTGGCGGGTGCGATCCAGTGCCTGCTGGGGGCGCTCGGCC
>NZ_JABFAZ010000104.1:0-4647 GCF_017168505.1 Micrococcus sp. KRD077
GCCGGGCGGGGGCGGGAGCGTCCGCGCTCTGCGGACGGGGCAGAGGATGCGGGTGGCATCCCCCCGTTCTACACCCCTAGGCGGCCAGGCGCGCCTCGAGCCCGGCGCGCACCGCGGGCCACTCCTCGCGCACCACGCTGAAGTAGTCGACGTCGGCGATCGTGCCGTCCGCCGCCGGACGGAAGCGGCGCAGAGTGCCCTCGAACGTCGCCCCCAGACGGGCGATGGCGGCGTGCGAACGGGCGTTGCGGTGGTCGCAGCGCAGGGCCACCCGCTCCAGCGTCCATTCCTCGAACGCGTGCCCGAACAACAGCAGCTTGCAGCCGGGGTTCACGGAGGTGCCCCACACCCGACGGGCGTAGACCGTGTGCCCCACCTCCACCCGCAGCCCCGGCACCAGGTCATAGAGGCTCGTGCGCCCCACCAGCTCCCCGCCCTGCTCGACGGCGAACGCGAAGGTGCCCTCCCGCTCGATCAGCTCGGCGAGGTGCGCGGACATGGCCGCACCGTCCACCGGCAGGGGCGCGCTGTTCCCCGCCCACATGACCGCGTCGACGAGCTCGCGCAGGGCGGGGCCGTCGGTGGGTGAGAGGGGGCGCAGGGTGAGGTCCCCGCGGGTGAGGACGATCTCGTGCTTCATGCACCCATCCTGTCAGCGGACTCGGGGTGATCTCCCGGCACGACGAGACCGAGCGCCACGGACGAGGGCGTCGCCTCCGGCGCCCGGCCGGCTCAGAGCGTGGCGGAACGGCGGGCGGAGGCCCTCATGGCCGCGACCCGCTGCGCCACAGGGGCCTCCAGAGCGCCCGGCTGCAGGGCCGGGGCGAGATCGGCGGCCACCTCTCGGGCGACCCCCTCGAGGGCGGAGGCGTCCTGGGCGACCCAGGCGCGCAGCGTCAGGTGCTCCCGCATCCACGCCGTGAGCGTCTCCTCGGACTCCGGGGTGAGGGCGAAGCCCACCCCCGCCGCACCCGGGCTGGTGCGCTCCACATCCAGGCCGAGCTCGCCCGCCAGCAGGGCGGCGAACGCCTGGCGCAGCGGTGAGACGCCGGTACGACCGGACTGGAAGGCGGCGCGCACCTCGCGGCACTGCAGGCTCTCGTCGGCCACGTCGACGGCGAGGACATCACCGGCGGCGGGGGTGAGGCCCAGGGCGGCACGGGCTGACTCCTCGGCCACCACGGCCACGATGCCGGGCACTGCGGGGGCGGCGGTGAGGAACTCGGCGTACCGCATGCCCGGAGTGGCGGCGAGCACAGCGGCGGCCTCGGCGGTCGGGGACGGGGTGTCGACGGCGGTGATGGTCATGGATCCAGGGTGAATCGCGATTCACTGAGACCGGGAGAGTCGTCCATATTTTGAGATTTACAGCCACATGGTGAGACCCGCGCCTGCTCCGACGTGCAGTACGCTGGCCCCATGCAGATGCGCGCGCAGCAGTGGTGGACCGCCTGAGGGCGGCCTCGGTCATGCGCATCTGACACGACGAGCCGCTCGCCTGCCGGGCGGCTCGGTCATGAGCGGCTCCGGCGGGCCCCATCCCAGGAGGACCCCCGATGACCCACCGCAACCCCGAGGACAACGCCCTGAGAGGCGCCGCCGAGCCCCGCACCCTCGCCGAGGCCTGCGACCTCGTCACCACCCCGGACCTGGACGTCTCCGCGGACGGCATGTTCGGCCAGTACGGCGGCGCCCACCTGCCCCCGCAGCTGGCCAGCCCCATGGCCGAGGTCGCCCGCGCGTACGCCGAGGCGCGCCAGGACCCCGACTTCTACGCCGAATACCGACGCCTGCTGCGCGACGCCGTCGGACGTCCCTCCCCCCTGACCCCGCTGGACCGCCTCTCCGACGAGCTCGGCGGCGCACGGATCGTGCTCAAGCGCGAGGACCTGAACCACACGGGCGCCCACAAGATCAACCACACGATCGGCGAGGCGCTACTCGCCAAGCGCATGGGCAAGCGCAGCCTGATCGCGGAGACCGGCGCCGGCCAGCACGGCGTGGCCCTGGCGACGGCGGCCGCGATGGTCGGCCTCGACTGCGAGATCCACATGGGCGCGATCGACGTGGCCAAGCAGCACCCCAACGTGGTGCGCATGCGCCTGCTCGGCACGAAGGTGGTCTCGGTGGAGCGCGAGGGCCGCTCCCTGAAGGAGGCCGTGGACTCGGCGTTCGAGGTGTACGCGGCGGACCCGGAGAAGTACCTCTTCGCGATCGGCTCCGTGGTGGGACCGCACCCGTTCCCCACGATGATCCGCGACTTCCAGTCCGTGGTCGGCCGCGAGGCCCGCGCCCAGTTCCAGGAGCGGTTCGGGGCGCTGCCGAGCGCCGTCGTCGCCGCGGTGGGCGGCGGCTCCAACGCGATCGGCGCGTTCACCGCGTTCCTCGACGACGCCGACGTCGCGCTCGTGGGCGTCGAGCCCGGCGGCCGCTCCGCGACCAAGGGCGAGCACGCGATGACCATGACCCAGGGCCGCGACGGCGTCCTCCACGGCATGGCCACCCTCGTCCTCGCCGACGACGACGGCACCCCGGACCCCGTGCACTCGATCGCCTCGGGCCTGGACTACCCGGGCGTCGGCCCGCAGCACGCCCACTTCGCGCGCGTCGGCCGTGTCCGGTACGTGGCCGAGGACGACGCGGCCGTGCTCGACGCGTTCCAGCGGCTCACGAGGCTCGAGGGCGTCATCCCCGCGCTCGAGTCCGCGCACGCCGTGGCGCACGCGATCCGCCTCGCCGCGCAGATGGGCCGGGACGAGCGGATCCTCGTCAACCTCTCCGGCCGCGGGGACAAGGACGTGGACTACGTGGCCGAGAAGCTCGGTCTCACGGGCGAGGCGGACGAGGTCGTGCGGTGAGCTGAGGCGGCGGCCCGGCGTCGCCCCCGGTCAGCGCGTAGCCTGGCACGCGTGATGACCCTGATGTGGGGCGCCGTCCTGGCGACCCTGCACCGCTGGCACATGGGCACGATCGGACTCGTGCTCGCCTTCGGCGCCGGCGCCCTGATCGCGTCCGTGTCCTTCGAGCTCGCGGAGGCGGGCGTGCAGGCGGCCGGGCCCGCCGCCGTCGGCATCGGGCTGACGCTCGGCGCGGCCGCCTACTTCCTCGGCGACCGTGCGGTGGAGCGCTCCGCCGCGAGGTCCGGCGGCTCGTCCTCGGGCGCCGCACTGACCGTGGGCGCGCTGCTGGACGGCATCCCGGAGCAGCTCGTGCTGGGCATCGGACTGGCCGCGGGCGAGGGCGTGTCCCTCGCGCTGCTCGTGGCGATCTTCATGTCCAACCTGCCCGAGTCCATCGCCGCCACGGCCGACTCCCTCGACGGCGGCAAGACGCGCCGCCACCTGCTGATCCAGTGGTCGCTCGTGACGGTGGTCTGCGCCCTGGCGACGTGGGGCGGCGGGCTGATCGCCGACGTCGCCTCCCCCACCCTGACCGGCGGCATCCAGGGGTTCGCGGCCGGCGCCCTGCTGGTCATGCTGATCGACACGATGATCCCCGAGGCCCGAGAGAAGGGCGGGGAGAAGGCCGGGCTGCTCACCGTGGTCGGCTTCGCGCTCGGCGCGTTCCTGTCCCTGGTGGTGTGACCGCCCAGGGACAGGAACGCCCGACTCCGGTCACGGGGTGGGCATGCCGCCGGTCACCGGGATGGTCGCGCCCACCACATAGGAGGACTCCGGCGAGGCCAGGAACACGTAGGCCGGGGCCAGCTCGGTGGGCTGCCCGGCGCGGCCCAGCGGAGTGGACTGGCCGAACTCCGGCAGGTCCTCCGACTTCTGGCCGCCGGAGGGCTGCAGCGGGGTCCAGATCGGCCCGGGCGCCACGGCGTTCACGCGGATGCCCTTCGGGGCCAGCTGCTGGCCCAGGGCCTTCGTGAAGGTGTTGATGGCGGCCTTGGTGGAGGCGTAGTCCACCAGCTGCTCCGGGGCCATGTAGGCGACCACGGACGTGGTGTTGATGATCGTGGAACCCGGCTTCAGGTGCGGCAGGGCGGCCTTGACCAGGCGGAACTGGGCCAGGATGTTGACGTCGAAGGTGGCCTCGAGCTGCTCGTCGTCGATGTCCTCGATCGAGTCCTGCGCCACCTGCTTGCCGGCGTTGTTCACCAGCACGTCCAGCCCGCCGAGCTTCTCGACCGCCTGGGCCACGAGGTCGGCGCAGAACGTCTTGTCGCGGAGGTCGCCGGGGATCCCGGCGGCGGTGCGCCCCTCCGCCTGCAGGACCTCGAGGACGTGCTGGGCGTCCTTCTCCTCCTCGGGCAGGTAGGTGATCACGACGTCGGCGCCCTCGCGCGCGAACGCAATCGCGGTGGCCGCGCCGATGCCGGAGTCGCCGCCGGTGATGAGCGCCTTGCGGCCCTCGAGACGGCCGGTGCCGCGGTAGGACTTCTCACCCAGGTCGGCCTTCGGCGTCATCTCCGCGTCCAGGCCGGTGCCGGGCAGCGTCTCCTCCGGCGGGCTGATCACGGGGTAGCGCTTCGTGGGGTCCTGCAGGGTGAGCTGGTCGGTGGTGGTGGTGTTCGCGTCGTCGTGCGCCACGGGGTGCTCCTCACGGTCTCGGGGCGGCGCGCGGTCTGCGCGCCGTCCTCCGAGCGTAGGGAGCAGCCCCCCAGCAGAGCCACGGCTGACCGCCTGTCTCTTATACACATCT
>NZ_JABFAZ010000105.1:0-1160 GCF_017168505.1 Micrococcus sp. KRD077
GGACCGCCGAACGGACCCCCGGCGGTCCCGCCGCCGTCACGGGGCGGTCCGCCGAACGGTCCGCCGCCTCCCTGTCCGAAGCTCACTGCTCTGTCCTCTTCCCTCCCGCGTCCGCGGGGCTCTGCTCCGGCCCGGGGCGCTGCGCCCCGGACATGTCGTCCGGTCTGGTGGTCTGGTGGTCCTGGTGTGCGTCGGCTCAGCCGCACGTCCGGGCGGCGGCCGGGGTCTCCCCCCGGGCCACCGCCTCGACGATGTCGCGGGCCTGGCCCAGCGTATCCACGGGGTACACCGTCAGACCCTCGGGCACACGGCCGGCCAGCTCCTCGCAGTTCGCCGTGGGGGCCAGGAACGTCGTGGCCCCCGCCTCGGCGGCGCCGCGCACCTTCTGCGGGATCCCGCCGATTGGACCCACGACGCCGTCCCCCGTGATCGTGCCCGTTCCGGCGATCGATGCGCCCCCCGTCATCGCCCCCGGGGTCAGCCGCTCGATCACGGTGAGCGCGAACATCAGACCCGCCGAAGGTCCGCCGATGTCCGGCACGGTCAGCTCGACGTCCACCGGGACGTCGTAGGCGGTCTCGATCAGGGCCCCCATCTGCCACGGCTGGGGCGCGCCCTCGGGGGCGGCCGCCACCGGCACCTCGAGGTCCTGCTCCACGCCGTCGCGGCGGACCGTCAGCGTGACCGGGTCGGGCCCCGCGGCCCCGACGGCGGCGCGCACGGCCTCCAGGTCGGCCACGGGCCGTCCCTCGGCGGCGATCACCTCGTCCCCGGCCCGCAGGACGCCCTCGGCGGGCCCGCCGGGCACGAGCTGCTGCACGACGAGCCGCTGGGGCACCTCGCGTCCGAGCTCGCGCAGGGCCGCGGCGGTCGCGGTCTGCTGGGAGTCCGACATGGCCGCCGAATTGGCCTCGCCGACCTCGTCGGAGGTGACGCCGGTGGGATACATCAGCTCGCGCGGGACCACGTCCACGGCGGGGTCCGTCAGACCGCGGCCGAGGTCGAGCAGGGAGGTGGTGCCGATGGGAGGACCCCCGACCATCACGGTGGTCATGTGCAGGGTCCCCTCACCCGGGTCCGCCTCGCCGCCCTCGACGCGCAGCACGGGTCGACCCTCGCGTTCGCCCAGCAGGTCCACGGCCTGGCTCTTATACACATCT
>NZ_JABFAZ010000106.1:0-2172 GCF_017168505.1 Micrococcus sp. KRD077
GCTCTACGGCCTCCCCATCGGCCTACCAAGGGATGATGACCGCATGCGCACCTTCCTCACGGCGGCCAGCACATCCGAGCCAGTTGCCAGCACCCCCGCAGCAGATCCAGCCAACTTCTGGCTGGGCCTCATCGCCGCGGCGGGAATCTTCGCTCTGGCCAACTTCCCGGCCTGGGATCGCATCGTGGAAGCCGGCAAGATCGACAAGGAGAAGGGCTCCATGGCGAGACTCCTCTTCCTCACGTTTGGGATCCTCGCCCCTTTCGCATTGCTGGTTCGGAGCCTCGGTGCTCTTGGAGAGAACCCGGTTCGGACTCCGGGGGAACTTGAGAAGGTCGTGCTTCTCCTCGTCTTCGGCGCAGTCATCGTCGTGCGTGCCTCAATCAGCCAGGCCCCGGCTGCGGAAGCGACCACGAACCCCACCGCCACAGTTGCCGACCAGGACCCCGCGCCGCAGAGCAAGCGCACGCGGGTGACGATGCGGGACACCGCATTGGCGGGGCTCGTGGTTGGTGCGTTCATCCGGGAACGCCTCCGGCGGTGAGCCGCCCGCCGGCCCCCGGGACGCCACCGCACTCACGCTCCATGTCGCCAACTCGAGTCGCGTTTCCCCGCGGCCGAGCTCAGCCGGCGCCGCGGTTGGCTGCTGCAGCTGGCTCTCGGCGACACGTCCCCGCCCTGCCCGCGCTCGCGGGTTGGACACCACCCCATCGTGAGTGTATGGTTTGACACAGCGGGAGGCATTCGGCCACCTGCACCCCTACCGGAGGAGGCAGCTCATGGAGCAGCAGACCACCACCCCCACCTACGCCGACGGCTACAAGGCCGGGTACCAGGACGCCAAGGCCTTCTACACCCGCCGCGACAACCACGCGCGCACCGTAGCCCGCCACTGGCGCGCCGTCGCCGACCACCCCAAGGGCGCCCGCTCCATCGAGGTGCTGACCATGCTCTTCCCCGAGCTGGTCCGCACCCTGGACGCCATGGCCGCTCACGAGCTGGATCACCCCCAGCCCTGAGCCGCCACCTCCCCCGACGGGCGCGGACCGCACGGTCCGCGCCCGTCGGCGTCCCCGGCCCGCTCTCGCGGATCGGGGGCCTGAGATCCTGGCGCACGCCGGCGGGGCGACGTCGCCCGCCCTCGGCGGCACGCGGCCCCCGGGCCCTCAGCCGAAGACGCCGCCGAAGGCCATGGCGGTGGCGCTCTCCACCACCCCCGTGACGGCGGACCCCAGGGCCGCGCTCCCCACGTTGGCGGCGAGACGACGCAGGCGACCGGCTCCCTCAGCCACAGGGCCGACGGCGGGCTGGTCTTCCTGGAGCGCCTGCTGGAGTTCGTCGATGGCCTCGGTCAGCTCCTCCTCCCCCTCCTTCTCCGCCATCACACGCAGGTCTGCAAGCGCGCGAGAGAGGTCTTCGACCGTGCCCTGAGCATGGGCGCCCTCGCCGACAGCCACAGGGCCAGACGGCGCGTGGAGGTGGGTGATGTACTGCGCGCCCAGGCGGTCGCTCAGGGCAGCATCGACCGCGGCGCGGCTGGGCAACTCACCGAGGGGGGTGTCGGCGGTGAGGTCGGCGACGAGCTCGACCAGGCTGGTGCGGATCCCGTCAACGATGCCGGCGAGCGTCGCGCCCGGCACGGAGTAGGCCAACTCATGGGCCTCCTGACCGAAGGGCAGGGTGCTGTTGAGGATCTGCAGGGCTGCGCTCAGCCTTCCGCTGCCGAACTGGACAGCCTCCTGGGTGGCCATTTGCTCAAGCTCTGCCAGCGGGGACCGCAGGGTCAGCTGTTCAGGGACGATCTCCCGAGCCTCGGCAGGCAAGTTGAGCCAAGACCACGACTGCCCACTCACCACGTTGTACCCGCTGACGTAGGAGATGGTCATCCCCGCGTGGATACTCCGGTACGCGGGCACCTCGGCCCCGTCGGGGTAGCCCTTGAGCTCGAACCGGGCCCACTCCCGCAGCCCCTGCGAGCCGGTCTCCGCGCCGAGCAGCAGGCACTTGCGCAGGAGGCCGGACAACGGCTCCGCCTCGTCGATGACGAGTTCTCGGAGGTCGGTGAGCAGTGAACTGGCCATGGTGTCCTTCCGCGGATCCGGTGGGGTGCTGATCGTATCCATCCCCCGGCTGAACAGGCCTCGCTCTCCCCCGCCCCGCGCGGCTCCGCGC
>NZ_JABFAZ010000107.1:0-5117 GCF_017168505.1 Micrococcus sp. KRD077
TCCCCGCCTCGCCCCCTCCCTCCGTGATCCTGCTCGGCGGCGCGTCGGGCTCCGGCAAGTCCTACCTGGCCCGGCGGCACGGCCGGCCCCACCTCTCGCTCGATGCGTTCTACCGTCCGCAGTCCGACGACGGCGCCGCGGGCGGGCCCGGCCCCGTGTTCCCGCGCACCCCCTACGGCGAGATCGACTGGGACCACCCCGGAACATGGGATGAGCAGGCGGCCGTGGACGCGGTCGTCGAACTGCTCGAGGAGGGCGCCACGCGTGTGCCCGACTACGACATCTCCACGTCCTCCGTCCGCGGGCACAGCACCGTCGCGCTCGAGCCGGGCGGGGTGATCGTGGCGGAGGGCATCTTCGCCGAGCGCATGCCCGCCGCCCTGGACCGGGCCGGGGTCGGCTACGCGGCCTGGTACATCGACCAGGCGCGGACCACGACGGCGGCCCGCCGGTTCGTGCGCGACGTCGCCGAACGCCGCAAGCCGCTGCCGTTCCTCGTGCAGCGGGGCTGGTCCCTGTACCGGACGGACGCGGCGCGCCGGGCGGCGGCCGTGGCGGCCGGCTTCACCCCGCGACGCAAGCGGGAGATCATCGCGGATCTCACGGCCTGACGGCCCGCCCGCAGTCTGGCCGCCCGTGCCCTCAGCCGGAGGTGCCCGCAGCGAGGACGGCGAGCTGCTCGTCTACCACCTCGAGCCCGGCGGCGGCCGCCCACGCCGTGTACTCCTCCCGCAGGGCCGCGGCGAACGCGGGGACGCTCACCCCGGGGCGCACGTCCTCGGCCGCGCCCGCCGTGCGGGGGTCCATGTCCAGACCGAGCTCCCGGTAGACGTCGACGAGCACGGCCCGCAGCGGAGCGGGGTCGGACACCACCACGTGGGTGGAGAACAGGAACGCCCCCTTCACCACGCGCTGCGCGGAGCCGGCCAGCTTCACCGGGTATGTCGGCGCAGGGCCCTGCACGGAGAACTCGCCCGGGCAGTACTCCCCCGGGATCTCGCCCACGGAGGCGGGCACGTCCACGCGCGCGAACGCCCGCACGAACAGGTCGGCGAACTCGGCGAACCGGGCCTGCTGCGTGAGTGCCGCGTCCTCCTGCTGGCTCAGGTGGTCCACCACCAGGCAGCCGTGGTGGTAGGCCGCCGCCCGTCCGCCGGCCCGGCGCACTGCCGGCTCGAAGCCGTGGGCGCGGGCCGCCGCGGCCGCGGCCGCGAAGCCGGGCAGCCGGGCGTCGCGCTGGCCGAACGCGACCGTCGGTTCGGGCACGTAGACGCGGATCAGGTCCTCGAGGGCCCTTCCCTCGGCCGCGGCGGCGCGGAAGACGGCCAGCTCGTCCATGGCCCAGTCGAGGTCTTCAGCGGCCCCGAGGGTCCGCTCCTGCACGGCCCAGCGCAGCCGGGGAGCTGCGCTCACAGGCCGCCCTCGGCCGGCCAGGAGCGCAGGGTGAGGGTCTGCTCGGCGTGGGCGAAGGGGCCGTCGTCGTCGTGGAGGACGGTGCTGGTCAGGCCCACGCCGTCCGGGCCCACCGTGACCTGCCCCGCGAGGCCGAGCCAGTGGCCGGTGGGCTCGCGGTACAGGTGGATCTGCAGGTCCACGTTGGGGAAGAACCACCCGCCCGGTTTCGCCGGCAGGGCCGGGGCGATCCCGTTGGCCGCGTCGGTGAGGCTGATCAGGCGCACCAGGTCGCTCGTGCTCTCCCCCGCCACCATCTCGCGGTCCGTGGTGAGCCACACCCGGCCGTGGCCCGGCCCGTGGCCGGGCAGGACGACGCCGTCGAGGGAGGCGATGTACCCGCCTCCCCATCCGTGGAGCGCGTTGTGCGACTGCGCCTGCGAGCGCGGCGGGAGGGGCTCGTCCGGCAGCTGGGCGACGGCGGAGGTGTCCGAGGTGGACAGCAGCCAGGCGCGCAGGGTCAGCACGGTGCGGCCCCGGGCGTGGAGCACGGACTCGACGAGCTCGATGGTGCGGCCCGGACGCAGGGTGCGCGTGACCACCTCGAGCTCGCCCGACCAGAGCGTGCCCAGGATGTCGTAGGAGAGCCGTCCCACCCGCAGCCCGGGAGTGGTCTCGTGCGCAGCCACCTCGTGCAGCAGCAGGCCCGAGACGGCGGCCATGTGCATCTCCTCTTCCCGCCATGCGCCCTGGGCGTGCACGGTGGAGCGCACGCGGGAGGTGCGGACGCCGTCGGCGTCCACGGTGGGCTCGCCGAGGCGGACGTAGAAGGCCAGGGGATCGCCGGCGACGGAGGTCGCGGGGGTGGAGGTGATGTCGGTCATGGGCCGAAGTCTGCCAGAACGACGACGACGGCCGGTGACGTCCCCGCGGGATGTCACCGGCCGTCGTCGTGCGGACCGAGCCGGGGTTCAGCGGCGCATGACCTTGCGGGCGATGCCGTTGCCGATCAGCTGCAGCGCCTGGACGAACACGATCACCACGATCACGGCCAGCCAGGTGACCTCCGGACGGAACCGGTTGTAGCCCTCCACGATGGCGAAGTTGCCGACGCCGCCGCCGCCGATGATGCCCGCCATCGCGGACATGTCCACGAGCGAGATGATCACGAACGTGAAGCCGAGGATCAGCGGGCCGAGGGCCTCGGGCAGCACCACGGCGCGCACGATCCGCATGCGGGAGGCGCCCATCGCGCGGGCGGCCTCGATCACGCCGGGGTCCAGCGAGACGAGGTTCTGCTCCACGATGCGGGCGATGCCGAACGTGGACGCCCAGATCATGCAGAACACCACGGCGGTGTTGCCGATGCCGGTGCCGAGCACCGCGATGGTCAGCGGCTGCAGGGCGGCGATGAGGATGACGAACGGGATGGGCCGGATGAGGTTCACGATGAAGTTCGTGACCAGGTAGACGGCACGGTTGGCGAAGATGCCGCCCGGGCGCGTGGTGTAGAGGACGAGCCCGACCAGCAGGCCGAGGATGCCGCCGAGGATGAAGGACCAGCCGACCATGTAGAGGGTGTCCCCCACGGCGGTCATCAGCTCGGGGCCGTAGTACCCCCAGTCGAGGTTCTGGAATCGGTCGATCACTGGTGCACCTCCTGCACGTCTCCGGCGCCGGCCAGGTCCGCGACAAACGCGTCCACCGCGGCGGCCTCGCCCGTGAGCGCCACGGTGAGCAGGCCGTACGCGGAGTCCTTGGTGGCGGACATGCCGCCGTGGACGATCTCGAAGCCCACGCCGCGCGTCGATGCGGTGCCGAGCACCGCCGAGACCGCGGCGGAGTCCTTGAGCGAGACCATGATCAGCCGACCCTCGGTGCGCGCCCGGATGCGGGCCACCTCCTCGGCATTCGGCCGGTCCTTGAGCGCCGTGGCCACGAAGGACGCGGCGTCGGCGGAGTGGGCGGGCCGAGAGAAGAGGTCGTAGACCTTGCCGGACTCCACCACGCGGCCGCTGTCCATCACGGCGACGCGGTCGGCGATCGAGCGGATGACCTCCATCTCGTGGGTGATGGCCACGATCGTGACCCCGAGCTCCTCGTTGACGCGGCGCAGCACGGAGAGCACCTCGTGCGTCGTCGAGGGATCCAGGGCGCTGGTGGCCTCGTCTGCGAGCAGGATCTCCGGCTCGGCGGCCAGGGCGCGGGCGATGCCGACGCGCTGCTTCTGGCCGCCCGAGAGCTGCTCCGGGTAGTGCTTGGCCTTGTCCGCCAGGCCGACGAACTCGAGCAGCTCCGCCACGCGAGCGCGGCGTTTGGACCGCGGCCAGCCGGCCGTGTCCAGAGCAAACTCGATGTTCCCGGCCACCGTGCGGGAGGTCAGCAGGTTGAACTGCTGGAACACCATGCCGATGCGGGTGCGCAGCGGACGCAGCTTCGCTTCGGAGAGATGGGAGACCTGCTGGCCCAGCACCGTGACGGTGCCCGACGTCGGCTTCTCCAGCCCGTTGATCATGCGGATCAGGGTGGACTTGCCGGCGCCGGAGAAGCCGATGACGCCGAAGACCTCGCCGCGGTTCACGGCGAGCGAGACGTCGTCCACGGCCTTCACACCGGCACCCTTCTTGGCGGCGTAGACGCGGCTGACGTGGTCGAAGACGATGACCGGCTCCCCCGGGGCGCCCGCGGAGGGGCGCCCCGGGGTGACCGCGTCACGGTCGGACGTATGGGAACCTGCCATGGATCAGGCGCCCTGCTTCGCGATCGCGTCCTGGTACTGCTTCAGGGTCTCGTCGATCTGGGCGGTGTCGAGCTGCACCGGCACGCTCGTGCCGGAGGAGAGCTTCGCGGACTCATCCAGCACGGGCTGCTCGTGGTACAGGGCCGCGATCTTCTTGTAGGTCTCGTTGTCGCGGTCCTCGCGACGCACGGCGAAGCCGTTGACGTACGGCTTGGCGGAGTCGTCCTCGGGGTCGTCCTTGAACAGGGCGGTGTTCGTGTCGATGCCGGCGTCCGCCGAGAAGGTGTTGTTGATGACCGCGCCCTGCACGGACTCGAGCGCGTTCACGGTCTGCTGCGCGGCCACGGGCTGCACCGTCACGGTGGAGGCGGCCTCGTCGATGTCGCGGACCTCCGGGCGGATGGTCTCATTGGACAGCTTCAACAGGCCGGCGGCGACGAGCACATTGATGGCACGGGCCTGATTCACGGTGTCGTTCGGGATGGCGACGGTGTCGCCCTTCTTGAACTCGGAGACGTCCGTGTACTTCTTGGAGTACAGGGGCAGCGGGATGATCTCGGTGGTCCCGATCATCGTCAGGTCCTTGCCGGAGGCCTGGTTGTAGTCGGCCAAGTAGGCGATGTGCTGGAACCAGTTCATGTCGATGTCGCCATTGTCCAGCGCCGGGTTCGGCTGCGTGTACTCGGTGAAGTTGCGGATCTCGACGTCGATGCCGTGCTTCTCCTTCGCGAGCTTCACCAGGGCGCGGTGCGACTCGTTCTCGGACACGACGCCGATGCGCACGGTCTGGGCGCCGTCGTCGCTCTTCTCCTCGGCCTGCGAGTTGCAGGCGGTCAGGGCGAACGCGCCGACGGCGGCCAGGGACAGGCCGGCGAAGGAGCGGCGGGAGATGTTCGAGGGGGTCGTCATGGGGTTCTCCTTGGAGGACGGTGCGACGTCGCCGGCGCGGGTGGGCACGGCGGGTGCGGAACGGTGCGGGGTGGGC
>NZ_JABFAZ010000108.1:0-1750 GCF_017168505.1 Micrococcus sp. KRD077
CTCGGTCTTGTACAAGCCGATGACGCATTCCATGAGCGCGTTGTCATACGCATCGGCGACGGTCCCGATGGACGCGGCGATGCCCTCGGCGGCCAGGTGCTCGGCGAAGCGAAGGCTCGTGTACTGCCTGGGTTCAACCGGTCGTTGCAACACCGGGTTGTTGGAGCGAGTGTAACTGCTCCTGGAATACTTCGGCGGGGGTCTTCCAGTCGAGGCTCTTGCGGGGTCGGTTGTTTAGTGCGAGGGCGACTGCTTCGAGGTCTTCAGCGGACCATCGTGAGAGGTCGGTGCCCTTCGGGAAGTATTGCCGCAGCAACCCGTTGGTGTTCTCGTTCGTCGGCCTCTGCCAGGGCGAGTGGGGGTCGGCGAAGAACACCTTCGTGCCCGTCTCGAGCGCGAACTGGGCGTGCGCGGAGAGTTCTTTGCCGCGGTCCCAGGTGAGCGTCTTGCGGAGCTGTTCGGGGAGCTTCATCATCGACGCGATGAGCGCGGCGTTCATCGCGACTGCGCCGTAGCCGCCCAACGCGGGCCCGTTCTTGATCGGCGGCGCCTCGCCCCACCCGTCCAGCCTCGGCAGGTGCACCAGCAGGGTCGACCGGCTCTTGCGTTCGACGAGAGTGCCGATCGCGGACCGGCCCGTGCCGATGATCAAGTCGCCCTCCCAATGCCCGGGCACGGCGCGGTCCGCGGCTGCTGCGGGCCGTTCGGAGAACACGACATCGGCGGTGACGTGACCTTGCGGGCGGTTCTGTGCTCGAGCCCGCGGCTGCCGGAGGGCGCGGCCGGTGCGCAGGCACGTGACGAGCTCGCGTTTGAGCGCACCACGGCCCTCAATGAACAGCGACTGGTAGATCGCCTCGTGGCTGATGCGCATGGATTCATCATCCGGGAAGTCGACCTTCAGCCGGTGCGAGATCTGCTCCGGGCTCCACGCGGTCGCCCACCGCCGGTCCTGCCGGTGAGGTTTGTTCAGCCCCTTCCATGCCGGCGGTTCCGGCCCCACGACGATGCTGCCGTCAGGCCGACGGACGTTTCCGGCGAGGCGCTCCTGGACGTACTCACGCAACCGGTCGTTGGTCGCGAGCTTCGCCGTCTTCGGGCGCTTCGCTGTCTGCTGAGCCTTCCATTGCGCTACCAACGCCCGGTACTCCTGCTTCCCGCTGCGCGTGGCCGCGTTGCGGCGCAGTTCGCGGGAGATCGTTCCCGGGTCGCGGCCGATCCTGCGCGCGATCTCACGCACGCCGACCTGCTTGGCGCGCAGGAGCGCGATCTCCTCACGCTCCTCGAAGGACAGGTAACGGCCGCTGGGCTCGGCAAGTGAGATCGGTGGCATGCCGCCAGCGTGGCGAAACCAACGGGACCCGACCGGCACAGACACGCCCACCTTCAGAGCCGCTTCGGCTGAGGTGATGCCCGTCGCGATCAGACGCCAGAACTGCCGCTGCACCGCCCGCGAGGGCTCAGGCCGCCCGGGCGAACGCATCGGCGGACGCAACGCCCGATCCGCACGCCATTGCCGACGCGCACCCTCGGGCACATCGCTCGTCTTCGCGGCCCAGTCCCTCGTCGCCACAGCTGAACACCTCCACGGTCAAGGTGTTGCGACGACCAGTTGAATTCACCCTGCGACCCGGCATCGCTGTGCGCGATCAGCTCGCCGGGCTGCACAGGGTGCCCGTGCCGGTCACGGTCCCACAACGCGATCCGCAGCGGGGTCAGGACCAGCGGGGTCGTCTTGGCCGTCGCGGCA
>NZ_JABFAZ010000011.1:0-29024 GCF_017168505.1 Micrococcus sp. KRD077
GGGCAGAAACCGCACCCCCGCCCACCGCGTGGGCAGCATCCGCAGGTTTTCGATCTCCGTGGGCAGAAGCGCCCTCTCTTCTGCCCACGGATGTTGCGTGGGCGGAACTCCTCGCAGTTCTGCCCACCGAGCCATGACGACGTCGTCCCGACGGGACAACCGGCCGTCGCCGAGTCCTGCACAGCCGGCCCACCCCGCGCCGTTGTCCACAGACACGCGGCCCGCCCGGCCGCCGTCGGACCGACCGCGTCAGGGTCGACCCATGCCCTTCGCTCCCGACCTCCCCCTCGTCCCCGTCTTCACCACCCGCGACGTGCTCGAACGCGGTCTACCGCCCAGCCGGGTGCGGCGGTCCGACGTCCTCCGCCTCGCCCGCGGCATCCACCGTCGCCGTGACATGCCGCTGCGCACCTGGGAGTCGGCTGGGCTCCCGCCGCCGCACCACGGGGTCGGCCTCGACCTGCTGACCGCCCTCCTGCGGTCCCGTCCCGACGCCGTCCTCTCCCACGAGACGGCGGCGCACCTCCACGGCCTCCCGCTTCCCCCGGGCGGGGCCACGCGACGCGCCGCCGTCGAGATCACGTTGCACCTCGGCACCGCACGGGCGCGGATCCCCGGCGTCATGGAGCACCGCAGACCCCTGCCCGCCGGCCACGTCACCTCCGTGCTCGGGCTACGGGTGACGACGCCGGAACGGACCTGGCTCGATCTGTGCTCGATCGGCCACCCCTGGGACGAGGCATCCCTCGTGTCGGCGGGTGACCACCTGGTCCGTCACCCCTGGTCCCCGCGCGGCCGGCGGCCTCCCATCACCACGGTCACCGCGCTGCACGAGGCGATGCGGCCGCTCGGGCGGTTCGTCGGAAGACCGCGGGCGACGGCGGCGCTCGAGCGCGTACGGGTGGGTGCCGACTCGCCGCAGGAGACCCGGCTGAGGCTGGCGCTCGTCGAGGCGGGGCTGGGCGAGCCGGCTCTGCAGCACGTGTTCGACCCCGGGCGGCGGGACGCCCCCGAGGCCGATCTGTGGTTCGAGGACTGCCGGCTCGTCCTCCAGTACGACGGCGAGGTGCACCGGAGTGCCGAGCAACACGCCCGGGACGCCCGGCGAGACCAGTACTACGCGGAGCGTGGGCAGATGACCCTGCACGTCACGGGCCGGGACGTCGGCGAGGGATACGCGCGGGTGATCGAGGCCGTCCTCAGACGACGGGCACAGGTCTCGAACGGCTGGGATGCATGACGTCGTCGTCGCGTATGGCCCTGCCGTCCATGCGCAGGGTTCCGTGGGCAGAAGCGAGGGTGCTTCTGCCCACGGAACCTGGAAACACGCGGGTTCTGCCCACGGAACCTGGAAACACGCGGGTTCTGCCCCCGGAAGGCGAGACCCGGCGGGTTCTGCCCACGGAACGCTCGCGTCGGCCGGGCACCCGACCCCCGCCCGGACCGACCCGGGCCGGCCTCACCGTCGCCCGGCTCAGTAGTACACGGCCAGCGGCCCGTGCGGTCCGTCCACCACGCTGCAGGGGGTCTTGAAGATCCGCTCCAGCACCTCGGGGCGCAGGATCTCGGCCGGGGTGCCGGTCTCCACCACCTGGCCGTCGCCCATCGCCACGATCCGGTCGGCGTAGTGGGCGGCGAAGTTGATGTCGTGCAGCACGATCACCACGGTCCGGCCCAGCTCGTCGGCGGCCCGGCGCAGCTGCTGCATCATCTGCACCGAGTGCTGCATGTCCAGGTTGTTCAGCGGCTCGTCCAGCAGCACGTACTCGGTGTTCTGCGCCAGCACCATCGCCACGTACGCGCGCTGCCGCTGGCCGCCCGAGAGCTGGTCGAGGTAGCGGTTCTCGAACGGGCCGAGGTTGAGGAAGTCGATCGCGTCGGACACGTGCCGCTCATCCTCCAGGGTCAGCCGCCCGCGCGTGTACGGGTAGCGCCCGAACCCCACGAGCTGCCGCACGGTCAGCCGCGTCACGAAGTGGTTCTCCTGCCGCAGGATGGACAGGGTCTGCGCGATCTTCCGGGACGGCGTCGTGGTGATGTCGTGCCCGCCCACGGCGATCGTCCCGGCGTCGGCGTCCTGCAGCCGGCCGATCATCGTCAGCAGCGTGGACTTGCCCGCCCCGTTGGGCCCCACGAGCGCGGTCACTCCCCCGGCCTGGATGTCCAGGTCCACGGGTCCGATGCACACCTCGTCGCTGTGGCGCTTCACCACGCCGCGCAGCTCGATCACAGACGTCCCTTTCTCATCACGACGACCAGGAAGGTGATGCCGCCGATCAGCTCGATGACCACCGTGACCGCACCCCCCGCGTAGAACACGTGCCGCAGCACGAAGTAGGCGCTCGTGAGCACCGCGTACCCGGCCAGCGCGGCCACCGGGAGGATGAACCGGTGGTCGTGGGTGTCGACGAGGCTGTACGCCAGCGTCGCCACGAGGAAGCCGAGGAACGTCATCGGGCCCACGAGCGCGGTGGTCATGGCCATCAGCACGGAGACCAGCAGCAGCGTCACCATGAGCTCGCGCCGGTGGTGCAGGCCCAGGTTGGTCGCGGCGTCGGCGCCGAGCGCCACCGTGTTCAGGCGGCGGGAGCGCAGCCACAGCAGCGCGCACACGACGACGGCGATGGGCGCGGCGATCGCCACGTACTCGGTCCGGGCGTTGGAGATGTTGCCGAAGAGCCGCGCGCTCAGCAGGTCGAACGAGTTCGGGTCCAGCAGTCGCTGCATGAACGTGCTCAGCGCGGCCAGCCCGCCGCCCAGCACCACGCCCACGAGCAGCATCAGATGGACGCTGCCGTAGGGCCGGGAGAGCAGCCACGAGTACAGGGCCGTCGTCAACGCCACCATGAGCGCGGCCTGGGCGAGGAACGGCCCCACCCCGGTCAGCACCGCGACGCCGGCGGCCCCCAGCACGTACACGGCGACGGTCGACACGGCCGTGTAGAGCGCCTCGAACCCCATGATCGAGGGCGTGATGATGCGGTTGCCCGTCACCGTGTGGAAGGTGACGGTCGCGAAGGAGTGGCACAACGCCACGATCCCGATCACGCCCAGGGACTCCACGCGCATCCGCGCGATCATCCAGAACGCGCGCGAGCCGGGCTCGGCCTCGTTGCCCCACAGCAGGATCCCGGCGGTGGAGAGCACGGCGACGGCGGCCAGCACCGCGACGACGACCGCATACCTCCGGCGCTCGGCGGCGGTGACGAACGCGCCGGACCGGCGCGGGGCGTCGGCGTCGACGGGCCCGGCGGCGGTGGCGCCGCCGAGCGGGGCGGGGAGGCGACCCGGGGCGGTCGCGAGCGGCTCAGCCATGCTTGGCCTGCCTCAGCAGCAGGGCGAGGAACACGATCGCGCCCACGAGGCCCAGGATCAGCGAGATGGGCACCTCGAACGGGGCGATCACGGTGCGCCCGATCAGGTCGCAGACGATCACGATCCACACGCCGACCATGACCACCCAGGGCAGATTCATGCGCAGGTTGTCGCCACGGACCATGGACACGAGGTTGGGGACCACGAGCCCCAGGAACGGGAGGGCCCCGATCACCACGGTGACCACGCCGGTGGCCACGGCCACCATGGCCACGCCGGTGAGGATCACGGCGTCGTAGTTGAGGCCGACGTTCGTGGCGACGTCCTTGCCGAGGCCGGCCACGGTGAAGCGGTCCGCGATGACGAAGACCGCCACGCACACGATCAGCACGAGGAAGAGCAGCTCATACCGGCCGCGGACCACGGAGGTGAACGAGCCGGCGAACCACGCGCCCACCTGCTGCAGCATGTCCGTCTGGAGGGCGAGGAACGTCGAGGCGGCGCCCACGACGGCGCCGAGCATGATGCCCACGATCGGCACGATGAGGGAGGACTGCAGGCGCACACGCCGCAGGAAGAGGAAGAACACGAGGGTGCCGACGAAGGCGAAGAGGATGGCCCCGGCCATCCGGGTCACCAGGCCCGCCCCCGGCACGAGCACCATGGTCACCAATAAGCCGAGACCGGCCCACTCGGTGGTGCCCGTGGTGCTGGGCTCCACGAAGCGGTTCTGCGTCATGAGCTGCATGATCAGCCCGCACATCGCCATCGAGGCGCCGGCCAGCACGAGGGCGACCGTGCGCGGCACGCGCGTGATGGCGAACATCTCGCGTCCGCCCTCCGCGCCGACGTCGTACACGCCCACGAACAGCGAGACCACGATGAGGGCCGCGGTCACCACGACGCCGACCAGCAGCGGCCAGGTGCGCTGCCAGCGGGTGCGCTCGGGCCGCAGGACGGCGGGCGGGACCCAGCACACGCGGTCGCCCCGCCCCGGCTCCTCGAGCCGGGGCGGGGCGTCGGCGACGTGGTGACGCACGTCGAGGATCACTGCGCGCCTTCGAAGGCCTTCGCGAGGTCCTCCATGACGGTGGTGTGGTTCTGGATGTCCTCGGCGACGTAGAAGTCGGCGGGCAGGTAGACGATGTTGCCCTCCTTCACCGCGGTCACGTCCTGGAGGGCCTCGGAGCGCTCGATCAGCTCGGCGGCGGTGGCGTTCTCCTCGCCGATGGCGGCGTCGCGGTCCATGACGATCAGCCAGTCCGGGTTCGACTTCGCGATGGCCTCGACGGAGATGTCGTCGCCCTGGTGGTTGTCGGTGCCCGACTGCTCGAGGGCCGGGGTCAGGCCCAGCATGTCGAAGAACGGGCCGATGGCGCGACCGGTGCTGGGCGCGACGTACGACAGCTCGCCGCCCGAGGCGATGAGGCCCATGACGGTCTGCTCGGGGTTGTAGGCGTCCTTGGCGCGCTGGGTGGCGGCGTCGAAGTCGGCGATGAGCTTCTCGGCATCGGCCTCGTGGCCGGTGGCCTCGCCCAGCAGGGTGGTCAGCTCCTTCAGGCCCTCGTCCATGGGGGTCTGCGTGACGTCGAAGTCCGTGTCCACGACGGCGGCGTCGCCGGTCAGCTCGTCGATCTCGGCCTTGCGCTCGTTGAACCGCTGGCCGTTGAACACGACGTCCGGCTCGGCCGTGACGAACAGCTCCATGTCCGGCTCCCGGTGGTTGCCGATGTCGGCGACCGAGTCGTCCTGGAGGTAGGAGGGCCCGCCCTCGCCCTTGTACATGATCTGCTTCGGCGCGGCCGACAGCTCGACGCCCCAGTCGTCCAGCGTGCGGAAGGTGCGGTTGTCCGTGGCGATGACGGAGTCGACCTCCTCCGGCAGGGTGACCTCGGCGCCGGACATGTCGGTGACGGTGACCCCGGCCGCGATGCCGCCCGAGGCGGCCGAGGAGCCGCCGGCGGCGCTCGCGGAGGCCGAGGACTCGCCGGAGGCGCTCGCGGAGGACGAGCCCGTGGCCGCGCCGCCGGCGGAGCAGCCGACGAGGGCGAGGGCCGCCACCGAGGTCAGGGCGAGACGGGCGAGGCGGGGGGCGCTGACGGAACGCGGCATGGTTCTCCTTCTGGGCGGCGGGGCTGCCCCGGGATGAGCAGTCGGGGTGGTGGGCGCGCTCCCGTGGAGGTGAGCCTTGCCTCAGTCGAATACCGTACACGAGGGTGCCGTAATCCCCCAACGGGGGTTCGACGGCTCCCGCCGCCCGGGGCCCGCGGCCTCGAGCCCCGTCAGTCCAACGGCGTCACCTCGAGGGCGAACCGCGACCGACCCACGCGCGCCAGCACGAGGGTGGCGTGCCGTCCGGCCCCGCCACGCCGGCCCGGCTTCGCCCCGCCGAGGACGGCGCGACGGACCTCCTCGGGCGTCTCGCGGATGCCCCGCTTCTTCACGTCCAGCCGGCCCACCCCGGTCTCCTTCGCCCAGCGCCGCAGGGAGGCCAGGTGGAAGCCGCGCACCGCCTCGATCCGATGGGCGCGGGCCAGGCCGTCCCGCACCGGCTCGGGCGCGACGAGGTAGGCCAGGTGGGGGTCCAGCTGCCGCGTCGCCACGGGCCAGGACGCGGCCAGGTCCGTCACGAGTCCGGCCCGGATGACGGCGCCGTCCGGCTCGTGCAGGACCGCGCCGACGAGCCCTGCCATGCCCTCCTCCCCCACGGCCTCGACCTCGGGCGAGTCGCCGAAGTCCGCGCCGGAGACGAGCTGCGCCGTCGTCGTCTTCCCGCCCCGGACGGTCATGACGCGCGCCGCCCGCCGCACCCCGGGGCGGGCCGCCGCGTTGAACCACAGGGCGGCCTCCACGACGTCGCCGTCGACGCTCACCCACTCGGCCTCGGCGCCCGCCGGCACGGCCTCGTGCGGGAGCCCCGGGCCGAGCTTGACACCGACCGGGACGCCCGTCGCGGCGATGTCCGTCACGACACTCAGGGGCGGGGAGAACGCCTCGGGGTCGAACACGCGCGCGGACCCGCCCCCGCCGACCTGACGGCGGGCGGGGTCCAGCCACACCGCGTCCGCCTCGGCGGGCACGTGGGCGCGGGCCCAGGCCACGGCGTCGCCGTGCACCACGTGCGCACCGCGGTGGCCGGCGAGGTTCACCTCGGCGGCCGCGGCGACGACGGCGTCCCGCTCCACCGCCACGACGTCCAGGCCCCGGTCGGCGAAGGCGCGCGCGTCCAGGCCGAGACCGCAGCCGAGGTCGGCGACGCGCCGGGCCCCCGCGGCCGCCAGCCGGTCCGCGTGCAGGCTCGCGACCAGCGGGCGGGTGGCCTGCTCCAGGCCGTCGCGGGTGAACAGCATCCGGCGCGCCTCCGGCCCGAGGCGGGCCTCCGCCCGGGACCGCAGCGCGGCCTGGGTCAGCGCGGCGGCCACGCGCTCCGGAGGATGCCCGGCCGCACGCAGGCGGGAGGAGACCGCGAGCGCGTCGGCCTCGCGGTACCCGGCGAGGGAGTCGAGCAGCGCGCGGCCCTCCGGCTCGAGGACGGGGGCCAGGGCGGTGGCTGTCTCTTATACACGTCTGTATTATCATGAAAATGATTGATAACTTTTATGACAAAACATACAGTAACTATGAAACGATTTCAGATTTTTTTTTTTTAGATGGGTATAAGAGACAGGGGCGGGGGCGGGCCATCCGCCCCACCCTAGGTCCGAAGCGTGGACCCCGGGCGCAGGCCCGGCACGGGCTTCTAGGATGGGCGGCATGACTCTGCCCTTCGCCGACTCCGCGCAGTCCACTCTCGGAATCGAGTGGGAGCTCGCGCTCGTGGACGCCGTGTCCGGCGAGCTGCGCTCCGAGGCCCCGGACCTGCTGCGCGCCCTGCATGTGACCGAGGGCCTCGCCGAGGACGACGTGAACCCGCACATGACCAGCGAGCTCCTGCAGAACACGGTGGAGCTCGTCACGGGTGTGCACGAGCGCGTCGACGCCGCGACGGCGGACCTCGGCCGGATCGCAGCGCGTGTGGCGGACGCCGCGGCCGAGCGGGGCATCTCCCTGTTCTGCCAGGGCACGCACCCGTTCGCGGACGCGATCGCGCAGCCCTCGACGCCCAGCGAGCGCTACGACCGCATGCTGGATCTCACCCAGTACTGGGGTCGGCAGCTGCTGATCTTCGGCGTGCACGTGCACGTGGGCCTGGACGACGTCTCCAAGGCCATGCCGGTGGTGAACGGCCTGGTCAACCGCGTGCCGCACCTGCTCGCACTCTCGGCCTCCTCCCCCTTCTGGGCGGGCACGGACACGGGCTACCAGTCCCAGCGCACCCTCCTGTTCCAGCAGCTGCCCACGGCCGGCCTGCCGTTCCAGTTCCAGGAGTGGGAGGGCTTCGAGCGCTGCGTGGCCCAGATGGAGCAGGTGGGCATGATCGCGGACGTCACCGAGTGCCGCTGGGACGTGCGGGCCGTGCCCCGCCTGGGCACGGTGGAGATGCGCGCGTGCGACGGTCTGGCCACGCTCGAGGAGATCGCCGCCGTGACCGCCTACACGCAGTGCCTCGTGGACGACCTGTCCGCGAGCCTGGAGCGCGGTGAGACGGTCGAGGTCCTGCCGCCGTGGCACGTGCAGGAGAACAAGTGGCGCGCCGCCCGGTACGGCATGGACGCCACCGTGATCGTGGACGCCCGGGGCACCCAGGTCCCGCTGGCGGAGCACCTGCCGGCGGAGATCGAGCGGCTGACCCCGGTCGCCGAGCGGCTGGGATGCGCGGCGGAGCTCGCCGGCGTCCAGGCGATGATCGACGACGGCGGCGCCGCGCGTCAGCGTCGCGTGGAGGCACAGGCCCTGGCCGGCCCGCCGGCCGCGGGTGAGGACGCGGATGACGCGGTGGCCCCGTTGCGCGCGGTCGTGCTGGACGCCGCCGCCCGCACCCGCGCGTCGCTGGACGGCCGCGCCGGCTGAGCGGCCGTTCCCCCGGTGAGGTGGCGGCCCCGCCGCGCCTGCACGCTTCCGCCGGCCCGCCCGACGCGGTTACGGTCGCACCATGCGAGCACTCACATGGCAGGGAAAGCGCAACGTCGTCGTCGAGGACGTCCCGGATCCGCGGATCCAGGAGCCGACGGATGCGATCATCGAGGTCACCTCGACCGGCATCTGCGGGTCGGACCTGCATCTGTACGAGGTCCTGGGGCCGTTCATGGACGCGGGCGACGTGATCGGCCACGAGCCGATGGGCATCGTCCGCGAGGTCGGGTCCGAGGTCACCCACATCCGGCCCGGTGACCGGGTGGTCGTGCCCTTCACCATCTCCTGCGGCCGGTGCTGGATGTGTCAGCGCGGGCTGCAGTCCCAGTGCGAGACCACCCAGGTGCGGGAGCAGGGCTGCGGCGCCGCACTCTTCGGCTACTCCCGGCTCTACGGCTCCGTCCCCGGCGGACAGGCCGAGCTGCTGCGCGTGCCCCACGCGGACTACGGCCCCGTGAAGGTGCCGCACACCGGCCCGGATGAGCAGTGGCTGTTCCTCTCGGACGTCGTCCCCACCGCCTGGCAGGGGGTCCAGTACGCGAACGTCCCCGACGGCGGCACGCTCGCGGTGCTCGGCCTCGGCCCCATCGGTCAGCTGGCGGCGCGCATCGGGGTGCACCTGGGGTACCGGGTGATCGGCGTCGACCCGGTCCCCGAGCGCCGCGCGATGGCGGCCCGGCACGGCATCGAGGTCCTGGACGCCGACGGCGGCGAGGCCGAGGTGCTCCGCGAGCGCACCGGCGGCCGCGGCCCGGACGCGGTCCTGGACGCGGTCGGCATGGAGGCGCACGCCTCCCCGGTGGGGCACGCGGCCCACACCGCCGTGGGCCTGCTGCCCGACGCGCTCGGCCGGGCGGCCATGAAGACCGCCGGCGTCGACCGCCTGAGCGCCCTCCACACCGCGATCGACGCGGTCCGGCGCGGCGGCACGGTGTCGATCTCCGGGGTCTACGGCGGCATGAAGGACCCGATGCCGATGCTCACCCTGTTCGACAAGCAGGTCACCCTGACGATGGGCCAGTGCAACGTCCGTCGCTGGGTGGACGACCTGCTGCCCCTGCTCGACGACCCGTCCGACCCCCTCGGCGTGCTCGACCTGACCACGCACACCGCCCCGCTCGAGGATGCCCCCGCCCTCTACGAGACGTTCCAGAAGAAGGAGGACGGCTGCGTCAAGGTGGTCCTGAAGCCGTGAGGATCGTCGTCCTGGGCGCCACCGGCAACGTGGGCACCGCTGTCCTGCACCGCCTCCAGGCCGCGGACGAGGTGAGCTCGATCGTGGGCGTGAGTCGGCGCGGCCCGGACCGGGCCGGAGCGCCCTACGACGGCGTCGAGTGGCACCGCCTGGACGTCGCGGAGCCCACGGCGGCGGGGCGGCTGCACGACATCGTCGCCGGCGCGGACGCCGTCGTCGACCTGGTGTGGGTGATCCGCCCCAACCGCGACCGCGACCACCTGCGCGCCGTCAACGTGGCCGGCAACGAGCGCGTGTTCCGGGCCGTGGCCGAGGCGGGCGTGCCGCACCTGGTCTACGCGTCCTCGGTGGGCGCGTACGGGCCCGGCCCGAAGGGCCGCGCCGTGGCCGAGTCCCATCCCACCACCGGGGTCCCCACCTCGCACTACGCCGCACAGAAGGCCGAGGTCGAGTCGATCCTCGACCGCGTGCAGGCCGAGCACCCCGAGATGCTCGTGACCCGGCTGCGCCCCGGGCTGATCTTCCAGTCCGCCGCCGGGCCCGAGATCAAGGACTACTTCTTGGGCGACCTCGTCCCCGCCCGGCTGGTCGCCCGCCTGCGCGCTCCGGTGCTGCCGTTCCCGCGGGGCCTGCGATTCCAGGCGCTCACGGCCCAGGACGTGGCGGACGCGTACTGGCGCGTGATCGCCCACCGCGCGGGCGGGGCCTTCAATGTGGCCGCCGAACCCGTGCTGGACGCGCACACCATGGGCACCGTCCTCGGGGCGCGCCGCATCCTGGAGCTGCCCGTGGGCCTGTTCCGAGCGGCCGCGGCGCTGACCTACCGGGCACGGCTGCAGCCCACCGACCCGGGGTGGGTGGACATGGCGGCGGCGGTGCCCATCATGGACACCACGGCCCTGCGCGCCGCGACCGGCTGGTCCGAGACCACCGACGCCCGGGAGGCGGTCCGCCTCGTGCTCGACCATCTCGACGGCGCCGAAGGCCTCGGCAACGCCGGGCACCGCTCGCACTCGCCCACGGAATGAGGACGAGGACCCTCACCCGCCGGGCCGCCCTGACGGGCCTGCTCGGGAGCGCCGCCCTCGGGTTCACCGCCTGCACCTCCTCCGGCTATCCCGCCGACCCGGACGGCACCCTGGACCGCGTCACGGGCGGGGTGCTGCGCGTCGGCGTCGTGCACCACCCGCCTCACGTGGACGTCTCGGGCGCCGAGCCCGTCGGCCCCGAGCCCGACCTGATCCGCGGCTTCGCCGCGGCGCACGACGCACGCGTCGAGTGGACCGTGGCCGGGGAGGAGGCGCTCATGACCGCGCTGGAGAAGGGCGACATGGACCTGGTGGCCGGCGGCCTGACCTCGGCGTCCCCGTGGACGTCGCACGCGAGCATCACCCGCGACTACGCCGAGGCGGAGGGCCCGGACGGCGAGCCGGTGAAGCTCGTGATGGCCGTGCCCCTGGGTGAGAATCAGATGCTCACGGCCCTCGAGGCGTACTTCGACCAGCGCGCAGCGGAGGAGGCCCGATGACGCGGCGGGACACCCGGGAGACGGGGCCGAGCGGGCGCCGGTTCGGCGCCACGGAGCTGCCCCCGGAGATCGAGCGCGTGGTCCAGCAGGCCAAGCGGCTCGAATGGGCGACGCTGGGGGTGATCGTGGTCACGATCGTCCTCGTGGCGTTCGTGATGGGCTCCTCGCAGGCCATGCGGGCCGCGTGGATCGAGGACCTGCTCTCCCTGATCCCGCCGATCGCGTTCCTCGTCGCCCTGCGCGTGGCCCGCATGGCCCCGACGCGGGCCCGGCCCTACGGCTCTCACCGGTCCGTCGGGGTGGGGCACCTCGTGGCCGCCGTCGCCCTGTCCGTGATGGGCGTGGTCCTCGTCGGCGACTCCCTCCTGGGCCTGGTGACGGCGGAGCACCCGCCCATCGGCACGTTCGACCTGTTCGGGCACACCGTGTGGCAGGGCTGGTTCATGATGGCCGTGATGGCCCTGTCCGTGCCCGGGCCCATGATCCTCGGCCACAAGAAGCTCAAGCTGGCCGAGCAGCTCCACGACCGCGTGCTGTACGCGGACGCGGACATGAACAAGGCGGACTGGCAGACGGGCGTGGCGACCATCGTCGGCGTGGCCGGCATCGGCCTGGGCTGGTGGTGGGCGGACTCCGCTGCGGCGATCTTCGTGGGCGTGAGCATCGTGCTGGACGGCTGGAAGAACCTGAAGGAGGCCGTCACGAACCTGGCGGATCGCCGCGCCGCCACGATCGACGGCGCCCGGCCGCACCCGCTCATCGACCGTGCCGAGCGGGTCGCCTGGGCGGAGCCGTGGGTGCGCCATGCGGGCGCCCGCGTCCGAGACGAGGGCCACGTGTTCCACGTGGAGATGTTCGTGGTGCCGCACGAGGGGGCGGACGTGACGGTGGCCCGCTGCTGCGCGCTGCGGGACGCGATCGCCGCGCTGGACTGGAAGCTGCAGGACGTCGTCGTCGCGCCGGTGGACGAGCTGCCCGCCGAGGTGCACGGCGGCCGGTCCGGGGAGCATCAGACGGGCGAGGAGTAGCCCGGGCCTCAGCCGGCCAGGAACCGTCCCTCGAGGGTGGCGGAGGTGATGCGCTGGACCTCGCGCTGCTGGTCGGCGGTCCTCTGGCGCAGGGCCTGCATCTCGGCGGCGTCGACCGCCGGCAGGTGCGGCGCGAGCTGTTCGAGGACGTCCCACATCGCGGACTTGGCCTGGAGCATGCCCTGCAGCAGGTCCAGTTCGATCTGCGTCCAGCCGGACCCGCGCGTGCGCAGCGCGTTCACGGGGTTGAGACGTCCACCGACCTCGGCCGCCGCGCCGGCGGCCCGGTCCACCAGCGGGGTGCGGAGGCCCAGCTCGCCGATGAGCGCCTCGAGGCGGTCCTGGTCGTCCTGGACGGCGTCGCCGAGGCGGCGCAGCGCGGCCTCCTGCGGGGTGCCGGCCCAGGTCTGCTCGGCGGCGCGGAACGCCTTCACACCGGAGCGGGAGCCGAGCAGGTGCTGGTTGAGGAAGTCCGCCAGCATCTGCTCGTCCACGGCGGCGGAGATGGACTCGGGGCGGGGGTGATCATGACCGGTCATGGGCCCTGCCTACGGAACGCGTGGGCGTGGCGGCAAGAGGCCGGGCGCGCTCAGACGCTGACGACCTCGACCGGCTGTCCCGGGTCCGCGCCGAACCACGCGTCGGAGGGGGCGACGCCGTCGCGCACCAGGCGTGCGCCGAGTGCGGCGACCATCGCCCCGTTGTCGGTGCACAGGTTCACGGGCGGGACGGTCAGCTCGATGCCGGCGGAGCGGCACCGGTCGGCGAGCAGGGCGCGCAGGCGCGAGTTCGCCGCGACGCCGCCGCCGAGCATCAGGTGGGTGAGCCCGTGCTCGCGGCAGGCGCGGACGGCCTTGGCGGTGATCACGTCCGCGACGGCCTCCTGGAAGGAGGCGGCGATGTCCGCGCGCGGCACCTCGAGGCCGCGGGCCTCGAACTGCTCCACGGCGCGGGAGACGGCGGTCTTCAGCCCGGAGAAGGACCAGTCGTGTCGGTGCGGGCCGGGCTCCTCGGCGCTGCCGACGAACTTGCCCGCGGTGAGCCCGCGCGGGAAGCGGAAGGCCGTCGGGTCGCCCTGGGCGGCGAGCCGGTCGATCACGGGACCCCCGGGGTAGCCCGCCCCGATGAGCCGGGCGACCTTGTCGTACGCCTCGCCGGCCGCGTCGTCGATGGTCGAGCCCAGCAGCTCGACCTCGGCGCTGATCCGGCCCACGCGCAGGATCTCGGTGTGCCCGCCGGAGACCAGCAGCGCGCCCAGGTCCGCGGGCAGGTCGTCCCACTGCGCGGGCCGCACGCCGTCCAGCATGCCGACGCCCACGTGCGCCACGAGGTGGTTGATGCCGTAGAGGGGCGTGCCGAGGGCCGTGGCCAGCGCCTTCGCCCCCGCGACCCCCACCATGAGCGCGCCCGCCAGACCCGGGCCGGAGGTGACGGCGATCGCGTCGAGGTCCACGAGGGTGACGTCGGCGGTGTCCAGGGCGCGGCGGATCGTGGGCACGAGGGCCTCGAGGTGGGCGCGGGCGGCGATCTCCGGGATCACGCCGCCGAAGCGCACGTGCTCCTCGACGGAGGAGGCGACCTCGTGGGCCAGCAGGGCGGTGCCGCGGACGACGCCGACGCCGGTCTCGTCGCAGGAGGACTCGATGCCGAGCACGAGGGGGGCTGCGGTGGCGGTGGGCATGGGCTCCAGTCTAGTGAGCGGCCCGGTCACAGGACCTTGCGCATGATCACGGCGTCCTCGCCGCCCGGGTAGTAGCGGCGGCGCACGTGCAGCTCCTCGAATCCGTGGCGCGCGTAGAGCCGCCGGGCGGCGGCGTTGGAGGCCCGGACCTCGAGCATGAGCGAGCTCGCACCGCGCGCCGCGGCCTCCGCGGCCATCCAGCGCAGCTGGGCCGCCCCGATCCCCCGCCCCTGCGCCGCCGCGACCGTGCCCACGGTCTGCACGTCGGCGACGTCGCCGACCACCATGATCCCGCCGTAGCCGACGATCTCACCGGGGGCGGGGCCGTCGTCGTCCGCGGAGCCGGGCGCGGCCACGTCGCGGACGACCACGCGGTAGTCCCGGGTGGGCGGGCGGCCGTGCGCGTCCCGCCCGCCGGCGGGGCCGGTCTGGGCGAGCTCCTCCTCGTAGAAGTGCGCGGGCCAGGCGTCGAGCGGGAAGAGCGTGGCCTCGTGGGCGAGCACCTCGGGGATGTCCCACACGGTCATGGGGCGCAGCAGGTATCCGGGCGGCAGCCCGTGCGCGTCCTCAGCGGGGCGCCCGTCGCCGGCCGGGTCCGGCTCGGCCGGGCTCACGCGCCCGCCCGCTTGCGGGGGCCGGGGACCTTGGCGTCGGACTCGCGCAGGTAGAGCGGCTCGGCGGGCACGAGGCCTCGGCCGCGCCGCAGGGCGAGCTCGGCCACCTGCCCCACCCCGACGGCGGACGGCGTGGCCGACTCCCAGTCCGGCACCGCGCGCAGCGCCTCGGGGTAGAGCCCGGCCCCCGCGCCGTAGACGGGCAGCGGGGTGACCTCGTCCGCCGGCGAGACGAAGGGGCCGTGCAGCAGGGTCGGCTGCCCGCCGACCTGCGCGTAGTGGGCCCAGTAGACCTCGCGGCGGCGGGCGTCCGTGGCGACCACGAACTCCTCGATCCCGTGGCGGAAGGCATCGACGCCGGCCTCGTGGGCGAGCGCGTCGAGGCTGCGGACCCCGTGCACGGGCACGTCCCACGCCAGGCCGAGGGCGGCCGCCGTCGCCAGGCCCGCGCGCAGTCCCGTGAAGGGTCCGGGGCCGACGCCGACCGCGAGCGCGTCCAGCGCGGTGCCGGTGACGCCGGCCTCGCCGAGCACGGTCTGCACCGCGGGGGCGAGCACCTCGGCGTGGGCGTGGGTGTCGTCCGTGGCCCAGCGCGCGAGCTCCTCACCGTCCCGCAGGACGGCGACGGAGGCGGCGGCGGAGGAGTCGATCGCGAGGAGCAGGGCCATGGCGGCCAGTCTACGGAAGCACGACGCCGGCCCAGCGCGGGCCGCGGCCGGTCACGACGGCCGAACGCAGCTCCTCGGCCTGGCCCCCGTCCTCGTCGGAGAAGTCGGTGACGATGCCGTCCTCGCCCTCCCCCGCCGAGGCCGCGGGGGCGTCCTCACCCCCGCGGGCCCGGACGATCTCGATGTCCAGCCACGAGGCGTCCGGGTCCTCGGGGAACCCGGCGAGGGACTCGGCCATGCCCCGGCCCCACTCGACGACGGTCACGGAGCGGTCCACGCTCGCGTCCAGGTCGAGGTCCGTGAGCTCCCCCGCCGAGCGCAGCCGATACGCGTCCACGTGCACGAGGTCCGGGGTGCCCGCCGGGGCGTCGGCCGGGGCGGGGTGGACGCGGGAGAGGACGAACGTCGGCGAGACCACGCCGGAGGCCACGCCGAATCCGCTGGCCAGCCCCTGGGTGAAGGTCGTCTTGCCCGCGCCGAGGTCGCCCGTGAGGATCAGCACGTCGCCGGCGCGGAGCACCCCGGCGAGGGCGCGGCCGAACGCCCGGGTGCCGTCGGCGCCCTCGAGCGGGACCGTCACCGTCAGCACGGGCTCCGGCAGGGTCGGGCCGGGGGCGGGGATCTCGTGGTCGCTCATGGGCGGGCCTCCTGGGTCGGCGTGGGGTCCACGTGCTGCCGGTCCACGCGGCCTCCGATGCGGGTCACCAGCTCGTAGTTGATCGTCCCGGCGGCCGCGGCCCACTCCTCCACCGGAATGCCGGAGGCCGGTCCGAACAGCTCGACGGCGTCGCCGGGCGCGTCCGCGGCGTCCGGGCCGAGGTCCACCACGAACTGGTCCATCGCGATGCGGCCCACCACGGGGACGGTCCGGTCGCCGACGTGGACGCGCGTGCCCTCGACGACGCGCGGGACGCCGTCGGCGTAGCCGACGGGCACGAGCCCGAGGGTGGTGGGCTCCGCCGTGACGTGGCGGAACCCGTAGGACACGCCCTGCCCGGCGGGGACGGCCTTGACGTTGGCCAGGACGGTGACGAGGGACATGGCCGGGCGCAGCCCGAGCTCGGCGGCGGTGACGTCCGCGAACGGGGAGAGCCCGTACAGGCCCAGGCCGACGCGCACCATGTCCAGGTGCGTGTCCGGCCGGGAGAGGGTGGCGGGCGTGTTGGCCAGGTGCCGCAGCAGTGGGTGGCCGAGCGTCTCGGCGGCCTCGGCGGCCATCCGTTCGAACCGCAGCAGCTGCGCCGTGGTCTCGGCGGCCCGGTCCGGCTCGTCCGCCACGCCGAGGTGGGAGAACACGCCCTCCACCCGCACGAGGCCCGCGGCCTCGAGCTCGGCGGCACGGGCGACGAACGCGGGCCACCGCGCGGGCGTGCAGCCGTGGCGGCCCAGGCCGGTGTCCGCCTTCAGGTGCAGGACCGCGCGGGCCTCGGGTCCGGCCCCGCCGCGGGCCCGCGGCCCCCGGACGGCGTCGGCGACGGCGTCGAGGTCCCAGCCCGAGACGCCGAGGGTCACCTCCGCCTCCACCGCGGCGGCGAAGTCCGTGGCCCCGGTGTGCAGCCACGCGAGCACGGGCAGGCGCACCCCCGCCGCGCGCAGGGCCAGGGCCTCGCGCACGTGGGCCACCCCGAGCCGGTCCGCGCCGGCGGCCGCGGCGGCGCGCGCGACGGCCACCGCGCCGTGGCCGTAGGCGTCGGCCTTGACGACGGCGGTCAGCAGCGGCCGGCTGCCGTCGGGGCGGCGGATCCGCTCCTGCAGCACGCCCACGTTGTGCCGGACGGCCGCCAGGTCGATGCGTACGGCGCGCTCGGTGTCCGCCGGGTTGACGTCGGCGCGGCTCATCGGACGGCCTCCGGCTCGGCGTCGACCGGCCACCACAGGCGCGCGACGCCCGCGCCCAGCGCGGCCGGCAGCGTGGCCGTGGTGATCCGCCCGGCGCGGGCCTGGTCGGCCCCGGCCTGGGCATGCAGCCAGGCGGCGGCGGCCGCGAGCCGGGCCGTGGGCGCCGGGCCCGGATCCTCCCCGGCCCGGCGCGCCCGCGAGCGCCGCGCCACGTCCGCGGCCAGGACGGCGCCGATCGCCCCGGAGAGCACGTCGCCGGTCCCGCCCATCGCGAGGTCGGGCCCGCCGCCGGTCACGACCCATGCCTCGCCGTCCGGAGCGACCACGAGGGTGCGCGGGCCCTTGAGCAGGACGGTGGCCCCGTGCGCAGCGGTCCACGCCCGCAGTGCCGCGAGCGGGTCGGCGGCGTCGGCGCCGTCCGCGGGGACGCGCTCGCGCAGGCGGGACCACTCCCCGGCGTGCGGCGTCAGGACCACGGGCGTGCCGGCCGCGCGCAGCGACCGCAGCTCGGCGGCGGTGACCAGGTCCAGGGCCGAGGCGTCGGCGAGCAGGGCCGCCTCCGGCCGGCCCTCAAGCGCGGCGAGGACGCCGGCCCAGCGCCGCCGCGCGTCGTGCTCGGTGTCCAAGCCGGGGCCGACCACCCAGGCGTCCGCGCGCGACGGCTCGGGCCCCTCCGCCGAGACCAGCGCCTCGGGGTGGGCGGCGAGCACCAGGTCCCGGGTGGTCTGCGGGCCGGAATGGTGCACCATGCCCGCGCCCGTGTGCAGCGCACCCGCGCTCGCGAGCACGGCGGCCCCCGGGTAGCGCTCCGATCCGGCGACGACGGCCACCACGCCGCGCGTGTACTTGTGGGCCTCGGCCGCGGGGGCCGGGTGGGCGGTCCGTGCGGCGGCCTCGTCCATCACGCCCAGCCGCGCGGCCGGCGACGTCGGCAGGTGCGGTCCCAGCCCGATGTCCACCACGTGCACGGTGCCCGCGCGCGCCGCCCCCTCCCCGAGGACGAGACCGGACTTGAGGGCGCCGAACGTCACGGTCGCGTCCGCGCGGAGGGCCTCCCCCCGCACCTCGCCGGTGTCCGCGTCCACACCGGAGGGCACGTCGCACGCCACCACGAGCGCCTCCGCCGGCAGCGCGCGCGCCGCGGCGGGCAGCTCATGCTCGCCGGTGAAGCCCGTGCCGAGCACGCCGTCCACCACGAGCGCGGCCTCGGGCGGCACCGCGTCGGCGCGGCGTCCCCCGGCCGCTCGCAGCGCAGCCCAGCCCTCGGCGTGCCAGCGCGGGGCGCCGTCGTCGTCCCGGCGGACGGGCACGGCGACCGCGGCCACGCCCCGGCGGCGCAGGAAGGCGAGGGCGAACAGCGCGTCCCCGCCGTTGTTGCCGGGGCCGACGAGGGCGGCCACGGTCGCCCCGGCCACGGGGCCGCGCTCACGCAGCAGGGCGGCGGCGTGCTCGGCCAGGGCCCAGGCGGCGGCGCGCATCAGCTCCGGGCCGCGCCCGGCCGCGAACAGGGGCTCCTCGGCCGTGCGCACGGCCGAGCCGGTCAGGGCGATGCGGGTCAGGTCATCGGCGGTCATGCGGACTCCTCCTCGGCCGCGCGGCGTTCGGCGACCACGTAGGCGGTGGCGACGTCCCCGTCATGACTGAGGGAGAGGTGCCAGTGGGTGATGCCCAGGGCCTCGGCCTGGGCCTGCACGGTGCCGGTCAGGTGCACGGTGGGGCGGCCGTCGCCGTGGTCCGGGCGCGGGATCCAGCAGTGGTGCCACATCATCCCGGGCGGGGCGCCCATGGCCTTGGCGACCGCCTCCTTGGCGGCGAAGCGCGCGGCCAGCGAGCGCAGCGGCAGGTCCCGCTCGTCCTCGGTGAACAGGCGTGCGCGCAGCGCCGGCGTGCGCTCGAGCTGCGCCCGGAACCGCGGGACGTCCACCACGTCCACCCCCACGCCGACGATCACACCGCCCCCGCCCGCCGGGCGCCCACGACGACGGCGCCGGCCTCGTCCCCGACGGGCTGCCCGCGCAGTCGCTTGGCCAGGTCGAGCGGCCACTGCAGCACGCCGGGCAGCTGCTGGTCGCAGCCCGGCGTGAGCATCGCCTTCCCGTAGGCCAGCACGCCGTAGACGCCGTGCTGCAGGCGGCCGAGCCGGTCGAAGCCGGCGTCGAACGCGTACAGGGACACACGGCCCTCCTCGGGGGTGAGGCACCGCTCCGCCAGCAGCCGCGCACGCTCCACGTGCTGGTGGAAGGTGAGCACGCCCAGGTGGTGCAGGCCGAGTTCGCGCATGCGGTCGGCCGCGTGGATGACCTCGCCCTGGGTGGTCACCGGATCGGGCGCGAAGCACTCGACGCTGACGCCGGCCAGCCGCGGGTCGCGTTCCCCCGGGCCGCCGCACAGCTTCTCGTGCCCGTCCGGCCCCAGGTACGCGGAGACGAAGAGCCGGTCGGTGACGCCGGACGCGGCGAGCTCGATCGCGGCGTCGTAGACGCGGGGCTGGCTGTAGAGGACGAGGAGGGCGTCCACACGCGGTGCGTCGTCCGGGTGCGGGTCCGTCACGGCGTGCGTGGCCCACCCCGCGCCGAAGGCCAGTGCCAGCGCCGCCAGGGTGGCCACGGTGGCGCAGAGGGCCCGCGCCCACCGCGGCAGGCCACGGCGGACGCGCCCCCGGTCGACCCGCTCGTTCATGCGCCCTCGGGCACCTGCCGCAGCACGACGGTGGAGCGGGCCGGGAGCTCAAGCACGTCCCCGGCACGCACGCGGGGGCGGGTGCCGTCCGGGGCGACGTGGGACGAGGTGTCCACGACGACCTCCCACTCCGCCGGGAACGTGGGCCCGGGCAGGGTGTACGGCACGGGCTCCCACCACGCGTTCATGAGGACGTAGAAGTCCCGGTAGGGCTCCTCCCCTTCCTCGTCCCCGCGGGTGAGCATGTGCCCGTTGAGGTAGAAGCCGATCGACCGGGCCTCGGCGCCCCAGTCGTCCTCCGTCTTGGCGGTCGCGTCCGGCTCGAGCCACACGATGTCCGGCAGGGGCGCCTCGACGTCGCGGGCCGCGGGGCGACCGTCGAAGTGGTGGCGACGGCGGAACACCGCGTGGTCACGGCGCAGCGCGATCAGGTCGCGGGTGAACGCCACGAGCGAGTCGTCCATGGCGGACCAGTCGATCCACGAGATCTCGTTGTCCTGGCAGTAGACGTTGTTGTTGCCGCCCTGGGTGCGGCCCAGCTCGTCGCCGTGGCTGATCATGGGCACGCCCTGGCTGATCAGCAGGGTGGCCAGGAAGTTGCGGCGCTGGCGGGCGCGGAGCGTCACGACCTCGGGGTCGTCGGTCTCCCCCTCCACGCCGCAGTTCCACGAGCGGTTGTGCGCCTCGCCGTCGTTATTGTCCTCGCCGTTGGCCTCGTTGTGCTTCTCGTTGTAGGAGACGAGGTCGCGCAGCGTGAAGCCGTCGTGGGCCGTGACGAAGTTCACGGACGCACCGGGGCCGCGCCCGTCCCCCTCATAGAGGTCGGCCGAGCCGGTCAGGCGGGTGGCGAACTCGCCGAGGGTGCCGGGCTCGCCGCGCCAGAAGTCGCGCACCGCGTCCCGGTACATGCCGTTCCACTCGGACCAGAGGCCGGGGAAGTTGCCCACCTGGTAGCCGCCCCAGCCCACGTCCCACGGCTCGGCGATGAGCTTGACGGTGCGCAGCACCGGGTCCTGGCGGACCACGTCGAAGAACCCGGAGAACATGTCCGGGCCCTGCTCCCCCTCCACCCGGGTGAGGGTGGTGGCCAGGTCGAACCGGAAGCCGTCCACGTGCATCTCGGTGACCCAGTAGCGGAGGGAGTCCATGACCAGCTGGAGGGCCTTGGGGCTGGAGAGGTCCACCGAGTTCCCGGTGCCCGTGTAGTCCATGTAGTGCCGCTCGTCGCCCTCGACGAGGTGGTAGTAGCCGGCGTTGTCCAGCCCGCGCAGGCTGAGCATGGGGCCCTTGTCGTTGCCCTCGGCCGTGTGGTTGTAGACCACGTCGAGGATCACCTCGAGACCGGCGGCGTGCAGGTCCTTCACCATCTGCTTGAACTCGCGGACCTGGCCGCCCACCTCGGAGGAGGAGGCGTAGGCGGCGTGCGGGGCGAAGAAGCCGAGCGTGTTGTAGCCCCAGTAGTTGCTCAGCCCCTTCTCCTGCAGGGTGGCGTCGTTGACGAACTGGTGCACGGGCATCAGCTCGACGGCGGTCACCCCGAGCTCGGTCAGGTGGCGGACCACCTCCGGGTGGGCCATGCCCGCGTAGGTGCCGCGCAGCTCCTCGGGGACGGCGGGGTGCAGCTTGGTCATGCCCTTGACGTGGGTCTCGTAGATCACCGTGTCCGTGAGCTCGACGGCGGGCGGGGCGTCATCGCCCCAGTCGAAGTCCTCGGCGACGACGACGCCGAGCATGCTCGTGCCCAGGTTGTCCGAGGTGTCGATGCGGTCCGGCTCGTCGAAGTCGTATGAGTGGTGCTGCTGGCCCCACTCGTAGTCGCCGGTGAACGCCCGCGCGTACGGGTCCACGAGGATCTTGGCCGGGTTGTGCCACAGGCCGCGGGCGGGGTCCCAGGGGCCGTGCACGCGGTAGCCGTAGCGCTGCCCGTGGCCGATGCCCGCCACGTGGGCGTGCCATGTGGTGCCGTGCCGCTCCTCGAGGGGGATGCGCGTCTCCGTGCCGTCGTCGGCGACGAGGCACAGCTCGACCGCCTCCACCTCGCGGGAGACCGCGAGGGCGAAGTTGGTGCCGGTCTCGTCCACGGTGGCCCCGAGGGGGTACGGCTGGCCGATCTCCACTGTGTGCATGACTCTCCGGGGTCTCGTCGTGCGGCCCGCCGGGTGCGGCGGGCCTCCTCGGGGAGTCTACTGGGGCGGGCGGACGCCATCCCCGGACGCGTCGCGGGCCCGGCCGCTGTGTGGCGGCCGGGCCCGGCAGGAGAGGTCGCGGTGGCCTCAGCGGCGGATCACTCCACCGTGACGGACTTGGCGAGGTTGCGCGGCTGGTCCACGTCGTAGCCCTTCGCCGTGGCGAGCTCGAGGGCGAAGATCTGCAGCGGGACCGTGGTCAGCAGCGGCATGAGCATCGGCTGGGTCTCGGGGACCTCGAAGACGACCTCGGCCTGGCCGCGCACGGCCGCGTCGCCGCGCTCGGCGACGGCGAAGGTGCGGGCGCCGCGGGCGCGGACCTCCTGGATGTTCGAGACCACCTTGGCGTGCAGCGAGTGTCGGTCCATGGGCGAGGGCATGACCACGAAGACCGGCTGGCCGTCGTCGATCAGGGCGATCGGGCCGTGCTTGAGCTCGCCCGCGGCGAAGCCCTCGGCGTGGATGTACGCGAGCTCCTTGAGCTTGAGCGCGCCCTCCATGGCCACCGGGTAGCCGACGTTGCGGCCGAGGAACAGGACGGAGGTGGCGTCGGCCATGGAGCGGGCGAGCTCCTTGACCTGGTCCTTGGCGGCGAGGATCTCCTCGATCTTGCCGGGGATCGCCCCGAGGTCCGCCAGGATGTCCTTGATCTGGCCGCTGAACAGCTTCTTGTTCAGCTGGGCCAGGTACAGGCCCAGCAGGTAGGCGGCGGTGATCTGCGCCAGGAACGCCTTGGTGGAGGCGACGGCGATCTCGGGGCCGGCGTGCGTGTAGAGCACGGCGTCCGACTCGCGCGGGATCGTGGAGCCGTTGGTGTTGCAGATGGACACGGTGCGGGCGCCCTGCTCCTTGGCGTAGCGGACCGCCATGAGGGTGTCCATGGTCTCGCCGGACTGGGAGATGGACACCACGAGGGTGTGCGGGTCGATGATCGGGTCGCGGTAGCGGAACTCGTGGGAGAGCTCCACCTCCACGGGGATCCGGCACCAGTGCTCGATGGCGTACTTGGCCACCGTGCCCGCGTAGGCGGACGTGCCGCACGCCAGGACGATGATCTTGTCGACGGCCTTGAGCTCCTCGGGGTCGATCCGCAGCTCGTCCAGCATCAGGGCGCCGGCGGCGTCCGTGCGGCCCAGCAGGGTGTCCTGCACGGCCTGGGGCTGGTCGTGGATCTCCTTCTCCATGAAGGTCTCGAAGCCGCCCTTCTCCGCGGCCGAGGCGTCCCAGTCCACGGTGAAGCGCTTGCCCTCGGCGGGGCCGCCCCGGAAGTCCGAGATCTCGACGGCGTCGGCCGTGATCGTCACGACCTGGTCCTGCTCGAGCTCGATGGCCTCGCGGGTGAAGTCGATGAAGCCGGAGACGTCCGAGCCGAGGAAGTTCTCCCCCTCGCCCAGGCCGACGACGAGCGGCGAGTTGCGGCGCGAGGCCACCACGCGGTCCGGGTGGTCCACGTGCACGGCCAGCAGGGTGAAGGCGCCCTCGAGGCGCTGGGAGGCCAACTGCATGGCGCGGGTCAGGTCCTGGCCGGCCGCGTTCCGGTAGACGTCCGCGAGGAGGTGGGCGGCCACCTCGGTGTCCGTCTCGGAGAGGAACTCGACGCCCTTGGCGAGCAGCTCCTCACGCAGCTCGGCGTAGTTCTCGATGATGCCGTTGTGGATCAGCGCCAGCCGGCCCTCGTCCGCCACCTGCGGGTGGGCGTTGCGGTCGGTGGGGCCGCCGTGGGTGGCCCACCGGGTGTGGCCGATGCCGACGAGGCCGGTGGGGATGGGGTGCTCGGCGAGCTCCTCAGCGAGGTTGGCGAGCTTGCCCGCCTTCTTCCGGTGGTACAGCTGACCGCCGTCCACCACGGCCACACCGGCGGAGTCGTATCCGCGGTATTCGAGACGACGCAGGCCCTCCATCAGGACGTCGAGAGCGCCGTGCTCACGATCCGACTGGGGCTGGCCGATGTATCCGACGATTCCGCACATGCGCACGAGAATACCGGGCCGGACCCGTCTTCCGCGCACGGCGGGCCGGCTCACTCCGCCCGGGACGAGAACCCCGCGGGGTTGGCCTCCTGCCAGGCCCAGAGGTCCCGCACCATCGCGGTCACATCGCGCCGGGCGTGCCAGCCCACCTCGGCGCCGATCGCGTCCACGGCCGCGCACGACTCGGCGATGTCCCCGGGCCGGCGCTCGACCACGCGGTACGGGATGCGGCCGCCCGTGACCGCCTCGAAGGCGCGCACCATCTCGAACACGGTGACGCCCTCGCCCCGGCCGATGTTCCAGACCCGGGTCGTCGTACCGCCCCCGGTCGCCACGCGGGCCGCGAGCCAGTCGAGCCCGGCCACGTGTGCCTCCGCGAGGTCCATCACGTGGATGAAGTCGCGCACGGCGCTGCCGTCGCGCGTGTCGAAGTCCGCGCCGAACACCCGCAGCTCGGGGTACGCGCCGGACGCCACCCGCGCCACGAAGGGCATGAGGTTCGCCGGCACCCCGCTCGGGTCCTCGCCCAGCCGCCCGGAGGGATGCGCGCCGACCGGGTTGAAGTAGCGCAGCATCGCCAGCCCGCCGCCGTCGACCGTGGCGCAGACGTCGCGCAGCACCTGCTCCGCCATGAGCTTGGAGTGTCCGTAGGGCGAGACCGGGTCCGTGGCCGCGTCCTCGGCGACCGGCACCGGCGCGCGGTCGCCGTACACGGTCGCGGAGGAGGAGAACAGGACCGTGCGGACGCCGGCCGCGAGCGCGGCCTCGGCGACGGCGGCCGTGCCGCCCACGTTCACGTCGTAGTAGGCGGCGGGGCGGGTCATCGACTCGGTGGGCGACTTCAGCCCGGCGAAGTGCACGAGTGCGGCCGGGCCGAAGTCCGCGAGCGCCCCGCGGTAGTCCTCGGGGCGGCGGATGTCGGCCACGTGCAGGCGCAGCCGCGACCCGCCCAGACGCGTTCCGGCGAGCTCGGCGACGCGCTCGAGCGACGTCGTCGTCGCCGTGACCAGGCTGTCCAGGACGAGGACGTCGTGGCCCGCCTCGAGCAGCGTGAGCACGGTGTGGGATCCGAGGTATCCGGCACCGCCGGTCACGAGAACGCGCATGGGCCGATCCTATCCGGGCCCTGTGACGTCACGCGGGGGCCCGCTCCGGGCGGGCCGCGGCCATAATGGATCGGGTGACCTACACCCCCCCGACCTCCGAGCTGCCCCTCGTGGGCCCCGAGGAGCCCGCGGACGCCGTGCCCGACGGCCACCAGCGCTCCCCCTTCGTGGAGCTGGACCGCCAGACCTGGGCCCGTCTCGCCTCGGAGATGGCGCAGCCCTTCGACCAGGCGGACGTGGAGCGTCTGCGCGGCCTCGGCGAGCATCTGTCCCTGCGCGAGGTTGCCGAGGTCTACCTTCCGCTCTCGCGCCTGCTGAGCATCAACGTGGAGGCCTCCGCGGCCCTGCGCAGCGCGACCAACGCGTTCCTCGGCGAGCGGACGGGGCGCACCCCGTACGTGATCGGGGTGGCCGGGTCGGTCGCCGTCGGCAAGTCGACGACGGCGCGCGTGCTCCAGGAGATGCTGCGCCGCTGGCCGACGACGCCGCGCGTCGAGCTGGTCACCACGGACGGCTTCCTGCACCCCAACGCGGTGCTGCACGAGCGCGGCATCATGTCCCGCAAGGGCTTCCCCGAGTCCTACGACCGTCGCGCGCTGCTGCGCTTCATGGCGGACGTCAAGTCCGGGGCGCAGGAGGTGCGCGCGCCCGTGTACTCGCACATCACCTACGACATCGTGCCGGGCGAGGAACAGGTGGTGCACCGTCCCGACGTGCTGATCGTGGAGGGACTCAACGTGCTGGCCCCGCCGCGCACCCGGGCCGACGGCACCGCCGGGCTCTCCGTCTCCGACTTCTTCGACTTCTCGGTGTACGTGGACGCGCGCGCGTCCTGGATCCGGTCCTGGTACATCGACCGGTTCATGGGTCTGCGCTCGGGGGCCTTCGCCGACCCGCGCAGCTACTTCCACCGGTACTCCTCCCTGTCGGACGCCGAGGCTCAGGCGACGGCCGAGTCCATCTGGGACTCCATCAACGGCCCGAACCTCGAGCAGAACGTGCGCCCGACCCGCGGGCGCGCCCGGCTGGTGCTCACGAAGAACGCGCAACACGAGGTGACCCGCGTGCTGCTGAGGAAGGTCTGATCCATGCGTCGCACCCTCCCCTTCGCCGCGCTGGCCGCGCTCGCGCTGCTCGTGGCCGGTTGCGGCACGCCCGCCGCGGGCCCGTCCTCGGCGACGCCGGCTTCCGGCTCCTCGAGCGCGGCCGCGTCGTCCCGCGCCGCCTCGAGCACGGCGCCGTCGTCGAGCACGCACGCCGACCCGGCCGCCCTCGACGTCGTCGTGAACAAGACCCGCCCCATGGCCCCGCCCGACTGGGCGCCCTCGGATCTGGTGGCCGTGCCCGGCAGCGAGCTGCCCCTGCGCGCGGAGGCCGCGACGGCGGCCGGCGACCTGCTGGATGCCGCCGCGGCGGCGGGCCACCGCCTCACCACCCTGAGCGCCTACCGCTCGTACGACTACCAGGTCCGGACGTACGGCCACTGGGTCGACGAGCTGGGCCGCGCCGAGGCCGACCGCGTCTCGGCGCGTCCGGGGTACTCCGAGCACCAGACCGGCCTGGCCTGGGACGTGGGCGACGCCGCGACCCCCGCGTGTGACCTGGAAGCGTGCTTCGGCGACACCGCCGCGGGCCGCTGGGTGGCCGCGCACGCCGCCGAGCACGGGTTCGTCATCCGCTACCCCGCCGGGGCCGAGGACGTGACGGGCTTCGCCCACGAGCCCTGGCACCTGCGCTATGTCGGGTCCGCGGAGGCGGCCCGGGTCGAGGCGGTCGGCGGCGTCCTCGAGACCGCATGGGGTCTGCCTCCGGCGCCCGACTACGCGGACTGAGACGCACGGCTCGCTCGACGCTGTACCGCGCCGCCTTCGTCACACGTAGGATTCTCGCCATGCTCCAGGGATTCAAAGACTTCATCATGAAGGGCAACGTCCTCGACCTCGCCGTCGCCGTCATCATCGGCGCCGCCTTCGGCAAGATCGTGAACGCGCTCGTCGAGGCGGTCCTCATGCCGCTCATCGCCGCCGCCGTGGGCTCGCCGAACTTCGACTCGTTCGCCGTGCTGACGGTCAACGGCAACGACGTGAAGTTCGGCGTGCTGCTCACCGCCATCGTCAACTTCCTGCTCATCGCCGCGGCCGTGTACTTCGCCATCGTGATGCCGATGAACAAGATGATCGAGGCCCGCAACCGCCGCCTCGGCATCGACCCCGCCGAGGAGGAGGTGCCCGCCGACGTCGCCGTGCTCACCGAGATCCGCGACCTGCTCGCCGAGCGCCGCGGCGGCCCCACCTCCGGGACCACCACCCTCTGATCTCCCCCTGTCCGACGCCGAAGGGCCCGGGACGACTCACGCGAGTCGCCCCGCGCCCTTCCTTCATGCCCTCGGCGGCACCGGGGCCGTGCCCTCAGGGCCGCGACGTCGTCCGGTCCGCGCTGGACCCGGCGTCCGGGGCGACCTCCGAGTCCTGCCGGTCCGGATCCAGGCACGGCAACCACTCCACGGGGGCGCTCTGCCGCGCACACACGGGCGCGTCCACGGCGAGGAACGCGGCCGACCACAGGACCGCCAGCCCCGCGAGCAGCCCCGCGAACAGGGTCCAGCGGCGGGGCCGGGGGGCCGCGTCCGACGTCATCGGTCCGGTCAGTCGTGCAGGCGCAGCTCGCGCTGCACGACGTCGGCCAGCACCTGGGCCTCCCGGCCGGCGGTCTCCTCGTCCGGGGCCTCGACCATGACGCGCACGACCGGCTCCGTGCCCGACGGGCGCAGCAGCACGCGGCCGGTCTCGCCGAGGCGGGCCTCCGCCTCGGCCACCGCCGCCTGGACGGCCTCGTCCTCGGCGGCGCGGGACTTGTCCACGCCGCGCACGTTCACGAGGACCTGGGGCAGCCGGTCCATCACCGCGGCCAGCTCGGAGAGCGGGGTGCCGGTCTCGGCGACGCGCGAGGCGAGCTGCAGGCCGGTGAGGACCCCGTCGCCGGTGGTGGCGTGGTCCGAGAAGATCACGTGGCCGGACTGCTCGCCGCCGAGCGAGTAGTCGCCGAGCTTCATGCCGGCCAGGACGTAGCGGTCGCCCACCTGGGTCTCGACGAGCTGGACGCCCTCCCGGCCCATGGCCAGCTTCAGGCCCAGGTTGGACATGACGGTCACGACCAGGGTGTCGTCGCGCAGGGCGCCGCGGTCCTTGAGCGCCACGGCCATGACGCCCATGATCTGGTCGCCGTCGACGACCTCGCCGCGCTCGTCCACGGCGAGGCACCGGTCGGCGTCGCCGTCGTGCGCGATGCCCAGGTCCGCGCCGTGCTCGCGCACGGCCGCCTGGAGCTTCTCGAGGTGGGTGGAACCGTAGCCGTCGTTGATGTTGAGCCCGTCCGGGGACGCGCCGATCACCACGACCTCCGCACCGGCGGCGCGGAACGCCTCGGGAGAGCAGCCGGCGGCCGCGCCGTGTGCGCAGTCCAGGACGACCTTGAGCCCGTCCAGCCGGTGCGGGAGGGTCTGCAGGAGGTGGAGGACGTAGCGGTCCTCGGCATCCGCGAAGACGCGCACGCGGCCCACGTCCGCGCCCTGGGGCCGCCGCGGGGTCACGCCCTCGAGGTGGCGGATGATCTCGTCCTCCTGCGCATCGGTCAGCTTCTCGCCGCCGCGCGCGAGGAACTTGATGCCGTTGTCCGGGGCCGGGTTGTGGGAGGCGGAGATCATCACACCGAAGTCGGCGTCCAGGTCTCCCACGAGATAGGCGGCGGCGGGGGTCGGCAGCACGCCGGCGTCCCACACGTCCACGCCCGAGGACGCCAGGCCCGCCTGCACGGCGGCCGCGATGAACTCGCCGCTGATGCGCGGGTCCCGGGCCACGACGGCGACCGGGCGTCGGCCGGCGTCGAAGGCCTCCGCGCCGAGGACGGGCGAGGCGGCCTGGGCCAGCTGGACGGACAACTCCACGGTGAGGGTCTCGTTGGCCAGGCCACGGACGCCATCGGTTCCGAACAATCTCGACATGATCAGTCAGTGTAGGGGCCACCTCTGCGGCCCGCATCACGGGAGGGTCACGAAATAGGCCCGGGGGCGGTAGCATCGGAGCGGTCGAGCCCCCGCGGCCGCGCGCCCGCCTCGAGGCCATCCGCCATGTGCTGCACACGCTGCCCTACCCGGACAAGGACGAGCGCATCGTCCACCGCCCCGACCCGCAGATCTGCGGCCC
>NZ_JABFAZ010000011.1:29124-82465 GCF_017168505.1 Micrococcus sp. KRD077
TGCCCGACGTGACCCCGCCCCCGCTCCCCCGTTCCTGGACGCGCCGCAGCGTGCTGGGCGGCACGGGCCTGGCGATCGCCGCCGGCGTGGCCGGCTGCGGGCGTGATGAGCAGGCCGAGCAGAGCTCGGAGGGCGACGAGCAGGCCACCCGTCTGCCCGCCCCGGACATCATCACCACCGCGCAGTGGGGCGCCATGCAGCCCAACTACTACCTGCAGACCCTGAACGAGCGCCCCTCCTACCTGGTGATCCACCACACCACCACGCCGAACGTCACGGACGGCTCCCGGGAGGCGGCGGAGAGCATCGCGCAGGTGGTCCAGAACGCGCACATGAGCCCCGCGAACGACTGGGGCGACACCGGGCAGCACTTCACCGTCTCCCGCGGCGGCTTTGCGATGGAGGGCCGCCACGGCTCCCGGCACGCGCTCGAGGGCGGACAGACGTTCATGCTCGGCGTCCACGCGCTCGGGTTCAACGCGTATGCGCTCGGCATCGAGTGCGAGGGGCTGTACATGCTGAACCCGCCGCCGCAGAGCCTCTACGCCGGCCTGGTGCCGCTCGTCGCCTACATCTGCCAGCAGTACGAGCTGCCGCCGTCCCGCATCATCGGCCACCGCGACGTCACCGCCACCAGCTGCTGCGGCGACGCGTTCTACGCCAAGCTGCCGATCCTGCGCGAGGACGTCCGCCTCTCCCTGGCCTCGGGCGAGTACCACGTCTCGGAGGGCTTCGGGGCGGACAACCTCTTCGACGACGCCCACGTCACCCCGGAGTACGTGGAGGAGGAGCGCGGCTGAACCCGCCCCCGCTCCCCACGACGGCGCCCCTCCCCGGACGGTGAGGGGCGCCGTCGTGCGCGGCCCGGTCAGCGCACGCGCGGGAACGATCCGCCGGAGACCTCGCCGTACTCGGCCAGCTCGTTGGCCGGGCCGCAGATCTGCGGGTCGGGGCGGTGGACGATGCGCTCGTCCTTGTCCGGGTAGGGCAGCGTGTGCAGCACATGGCGGATGGCCTCGAGGCGGGCGCGCTTCTTGTCGTTCGACTTCACGACGGTCCACGGGGCGTCGGCCGTGTGCGTGTAGAAGAACATGGCCTCCTTCGCGTTCGTGTAGTCGTCCCACTTGTCCAGGGAGGCCAGGTCGGTGGGCGAGAGCTTCCAGCGACGCACGGGGTCGGTCTCCCGCGCGGCGAAGCGGTTGAGCTGCTCGCGCTGGGACACGGAGAACCAGAACTTGATGATGTGCACGCCGGAGTTGACGAGCATGCGCTCCAGCTCAGGGGTCTCGCGCATGAACTCGAGGTGCTGGATGTAGCGCTGGAAGTACCACTGCGAGGCCTCCTCCTCCGTGGGCTTCTCCAGGGCCACGGTCCGGGCGCCGCGGGGGTTGAGGTGCTCGTTGAAGCGCTTGATGGCGCCGCCCTTGCCGGCGGCGTCCCGGCCCTCGAAGATGATCAGGACCTTCTGGCCGGTCTCCTTGACCCAGAGCTGCATCTTCAGCAGCTCGATCTGCAGCTCGCGCTTGCGTCGTTCGTAGCTCTTGCGGCTGAGCTTGGTCTTGTACGGGTAGCCCTCACGCCAGGCCTGCGGGTCCGGGGTGGGGGTCTTCTTCTCCCCGCCGAGCTTGCGGCCCAGCTCCCGGATCTCGTCCACCTCGGCGGCGTAGTCACGGGTCACGGCGAAGGGGGCCTGCGCGGCGTGCTCCGTGCCGTGCTCGCCACGGGTGCGGGGGTCGGGCGTGGGACTCGTGTTCTCGGCCACGGCGGCTCCTGAGGGTGTCTCCGATCGGACCGCGCACCGGACGGGCGAGCGGCCCGTCATGGCGTCGTCGCCATGCGCCTTCATATTACCCCTGGGTCAGGTGCCGCCGGCCCACGGAGACGGCGGACGCCCCGCCCCGCTCGTGAGGAGCGGGACGGGGCGTCGGCGGGGGCACGGTGGGGACACCGTGCGGCGCAGGATCAGCGCTTCGAGAACTGCGAGGCCTTGCGGGCCTTCTTGAGGCCGGCCTTCTTGCGCTCGATGACGCGGGCGTCGCGGGTCAGGAAGCCGGCCTTCTTGAGCGCCGGGCGGTTGTGCTCGCGGTCGATCTCGTTGAGGGCGCGGGAGATGCCCAGGCGCAGCGCACCGGCCTGGCCGGAGGGGCCGCCGCCGTGGATGCGGGCGATCACGTCGTAGGCGCCGGTCAGCTCCAGCAGCGTGAAGGGGTCGGAGACCTCCTGCTGGTGCAGCTTGTTGGGGAAGTAGTTCTCCAGGGCGCGGCCGTTGATGGTCCACTGGCCGGAGCCGGGGACGAGGCGCACGCGGGCCACGGCCTCCTTGCGGCGGCCGACGGCGGAGCCGGGCACGGTCAGGGCCGGGCGCTCGGAGGCGACGGGGGCCTCGGCGGCGGCGGTGGACTCAGAGGTGTAGCTCGTCAGCTCCACGTCGTCGTTCTCGTTGATGCTCATGGTTCTCCTCAGGGAAGGTCTGCGTCAGTGGCCCGCCGGGGTCACTGGGCGACCTGGCCGATCTCGAAGGTCTGGGGCTGCTGGGCGGTGTGCGGGTGCTCGGCGCCCTTGTACACCTTCAGCTTGGAGAGCTGCTGGGCGGCCAGCGAGTTCTTCGGGAGCATGCCCTTGACGGCCTTCTCCACGGCGCGGACCGGGTTGGTCTCGAGCAGCTCGGCGTAGGACTGCGACTTCAGGCCGCCCGGGTAGCCCGAGTGGCGGTAGGCGCGCTTCTTCTCGAGCTTGGCGCCGGTGAGGGCGACCTTCTCGGCGTTCACGATGATGACGTAGTCGCCCATGTCCATGTGGGGGGCGAACGTCGGCTTGTGCTTGCCGCGCAGGAGGGCGGCGGTGTGGGAGGCCAGGCGGCCGAGGACGACGTCGGTGGCATCGATGATGTGCCACTGACGGTCGGCGTCACCAGGCTTGGGAGAGTACGTACGCACGTTGTCTGCCTTCAGGGTCGGTGGTGGTCCACAGCACCTGCCCGCCGGGTCGTGATTCCGGCGCGCTCGCGCTGTCAGTTCTCCGTGCGCGCCGGTCCCCCAGGTGAGGGCTGGAAGGCGTCCGGGCCCGATGCCCCGGGGGTGCGGCGCGAGCTGGAGGCCATGCAACTGAGCCACTCGCGGCACGACGCATCCGGGTGCGGGCATGCGCAACGTCCACCCATCCTACCGAACGCGGGCCCCGGAGCCAAAAGCCGCCGCCGCGGGCGACCCCGGCTCACAGGGTCCGCTTCGCCCGGGTGCCCTCGGCGCGCCGGCGCAGCTCCTCCGCTTCGTCGGGATAGCCGACGGCGAGCAGCGTCAGCCCCCCGGGCGGGGCGAGGCGCACCTCGGAGTCGCGGGCCGGCCTCGCCACCCGGTGCGCGAGCCAGCCGGGCTCGCGGGCCCCCTCCCCCACCTGCAGCAGCGCCCCGACGATGGCCCGGACCATGTTGTGGCAGAACGCGTCGGCCCGGATCCGGATGCGCACGACGCCGTCCTCATCGCGTCGCACCTCCAGGTGCTTCACCTCGCGGATGGTCGTGGCGCCCGCGCGGGGCCGGCAGAAGGACAGGAAGTCGTGCAGTCCGAAGACGGCGTCGGCCTCCAGGGCCATGAGGCGATCGTCCAGGGCGGCGCCGTGCCAGTGGGTGAAGCCCCGCGTGCGCGGATCACGCGCGGCGGGTGCGTCGTCGATCCGGTACTCGTACTCGCGCCACAGCGCGCTGAACCGCGCGTCGAAGCCCGCGGGGGCCCGCCGCGCCCCGTGCACGACGACGGCCCCGCCCCACCCGGAGAGCACCCCGCCGAGGCGTCGGATGAGGGAGGTGGCCGGCTCCAGGCCGGGCCGGCCGCGGGTCAGGCCCGCCCACTCCGTCTCGGTCAGGTCGAGGTGGACGACCTGGCCGCGCGCGTGCACCCCCGCGTCGGTGCGGCCGGCGACCACCGTGCGCACGGGCCGGCGCAGGATCCGCTCGAGCCCGTCCTCCAGCGCACCCTGGACCGAGTCGAGACCGGGCTGGCGGGCCCAGCCGTGGAAGGTGCCGCCGTCGTAGGCCAGGTCCAGGCGGACTCGCACGGACGCGGGTTCCCCGGGCGCCGACGGGGCGTCCGGGCGGTGCTGCTCGCTCATGCTGCTCCTCTCAGCGGGGCGGGGCCGGGGACGGCGAAGGGCCGCCCACCGAGTGGTGGACGGCCCTTCGCCGATGCGTCGTCACGGGGACGGACGCGGACTCCCGCGATGGCGTCAGGCCATCTTCTGGGCGGCCTCGCCACCGGCGGGCTCGAAGCCCGCGGCCTTGGCCTCCTCGACGGTGGAGAACCAGACCTCGGCGGTGGTCTGGTCATACCAGCGCGAGCCGGGGACGTGGTACTTCTTCGAGCTGGCGTTGCCCTTGATGGCGGCCTCGGCCGGAGCCGAGCCGTCCTCGTTGGTGGGCACGGCGCCGTCGATCTCGGCGGCGGTCTCCTGCGACTCGGCCACGGTGACCTCCTCGGTGGCGGCCGGGTCGACGGCCTCCACCGGGGTGGACTCGGCCGGGGCGGCCGGCGCGGACGCGGCGGCCTGCTCGGCCTCACGCACCACGGCCTGCTTGCCGGAGATCGGGTCCATGATCAGCTCGATCACGGCCATGGGCGCGTTGTCGCCCTGGCGGTTGCCGATCTTGGTGATGCGGGTGTAGCCGCCGTTGCGCTCGGCCATCGCCGGGCCGATCACGGTGAACAGCTCGTGCACGACCGCCTTGTTGGTGCGGTTCTTGGCGGCGATGAGACCCTGCACCTTGCGGCGGGCCGGCAGATCGCCCTTCTTGGCGAAGGTGATCAGGCGCTCGGCGTACGGGCGCAGGCGCTTGGCGCGGGTGAGCGTCGTGGTGATCGACTTGTGCTCGAACAGCTGGGCGGACATGTTCGCCAGCATGATGCGCTCGTGGGCCGGGCTGCCGCCCAGACGCGGACCCTTGGTGGGGGTAGGCATGGTGTTTCTCCTCGGGTGGGACCCTTCAGCCGGCTGCGGCGTCGGGTCGAAGATGTCAGGTGGTGCGGAATCGGCTCAGAAGTCCGAGAACGGGTCGTCGTCCATCTGGCGCGCGTGCGCCTGCGGGTCGTAGCCGGCCGGCGAGTCCTTGAAGGACAGGCCCAGCTCCTGGAGCTTCTCCTTGACCTCGTCGATGGACTTCGCGCCGAAGTTGCGGATGTCCATCAGGTCGGCCTCGGAACGGCCCACGAGCTCGCCCACGGTGTGGATGCCCTCGCGCTTGAGGCAGTTGTACGAGCGCACGGTGAGCTCGAGCTCCTCGATCGGCTGGGCCAGGTCGGCGGAGCCCTCGACGACCTCGGGCTCGTCACCCAGGTCGATGCCCTCGGCCTCGACGTTGAGCGAGCGGGCCAGGCCGAACAGCTCGACCAGGGTGGAGCCGGCAGAGGCCACCGCGTCACGCGGCAGCATGTTCTCCTTGGTCTCCACGTCCAGGATCAGACGGTCGAAGTCGGTGCGCTGCTCCACACGGGTGGCCTCGACCTTGAAGGTCACCTTGAGGACCGGGGAGTAGATGGAGTCGACCGGGATACGGCCGATCTCCGCGTCCGCGGACTTGTTCTGGGCGGCGGTCACGTAGCCGCGACCGCGCTCGATGGTCAGCTCCATGTCGAACTTGCCCTTCGCGTTCAGGGTCGCGATGTGCAGGTCCGGGTTGTGGATCTCGACGCCGGCCGGCGCGGTGATGTCCGCGGCGGTGACGACGCCGGCCCCCTGCTTGCGCAGGTAGGCCACCACGGGCTCGTCGTTCTCCGAGGAGACGGAGAGCTTCTTGATGTTGAGGATGATCTCGGTGACATCCTCCTTGACTCCGTTGACGGTGCTGAACTCGTGCAGCACGCCGTCCACGCGGATGCTGGTCACGGCAGCACCGGGGATCGACGAGAGCAGAGTGCGGCGCAGGGAGTTGCCGAGGGTGTAGCCGAAGCCGGGCTCCAGGGGCTCGATGACGAACCGGGAACGACGGTCGGAGACGACCTCTTCGGTCAGCGTGGGGCGCTGTGCAATGAGCACGGACATTTCCTTTCGGCGAGCGTCCGCCATATGACGCACGCGGTGGGTGGAAACGAGGACGGGGTGGGGGCAGGTCCGCAGACCTGTCCGCGTCCGCCCCGGGCGGGGGCGGACGCGGACACAGCGCTCAGGTCAGACGCGGCGGCGCTTCGCCGGGCGAGCGCCGTTGTGGGCCATGGGGGTGACGTCCTGGATGGACCCCACCTCGAGGCCGGCGGCCTGCAGGGAGCGGATGGCGGTCTCGCGGCCCGAGCCCGGACCCTTCACGAAGACGTCCACCTTCTTCATGCCGTGCTCCTGCGCACGCTTGGCGGCCTGCTCGGCGGCCATCTGCGCGGCGTACGGGGTCGACTTGCGCGACCCCTTGAAGCCGACCTCGCCGGACGAGGCCCAGGAGATGACGGCACCCGTGGTGTCCGTGATGGACACGATGGTGTTGTTGAACGTGCTCTTGATGTGGGCCTGGCCCACGGTGATGTTCTTGTTGGCCTTGCGACGCGGCTTGCGGGCAGCCGATGCGCGAGTCTTGGGGGGCATGTGATTCTCCTCCGGGAAAGCTGCTGGTGCTGATGCTGCGGGCGGGGCGTCCGGACGTGGACGCGGTCACCGCCGGTGCAGGATCACTTCTTCTTGCCGGCGACCGTCTTCTTGGGGCCCTTGCGGGTACGGGCGTTGGTCTTCGTGCGCTGGCCGCGCACCGGCAGGCCGCGGCGGTGGCGCAGGCCCTCATAGGAGCCGATCTCCACCTTGCGACGGATGTCGGCGGCCACCTCGCGGCGGAGGTCGCCCTCCACCTTGTAGCTGCCCTCGATGTGGTCGCGCAGCTGCACCAGCTGCTCGTCGGAGAGGTCCTTCACGCGGATGTTCGGGTCGATGCCCGTGGCGGCGAGGGTCTCCTCAGCGCGGGTCTTGCCCACACCGTAGATGTACGTGAGTGCGATGATCACGCGCTTCTCGCGCGGAATGTCAACGCCTGCAAGACGAGCCATGTGGCCGTCCTCCTGTTCTTCTGCAGCAGGGGTCTGCACCAGGGACGTCCCGCACGACGCGGCACTGGGCCTCGCGGACCCGTCGTCGCGGCGCCGGGGAAGATCCGGCGTGCTCCGCGGCGGGCGTCCGCCGTCGTCGGTCTCCGGCCCCTGCGGCCGGAGGTGGGGGCCCTCCCCTCACGGGGTGGACCGCTGTCCCTGCTGTTCGGCCCGATGGCCGGTGGGTGGTGTGGTCAACGCGACGGCGTCGCTCCCCGGGCTCCCGGGGAGGCGATCAGCCCTGGCGCTGCTTGTGGCGCGGGTTCGAGCAGATCACCAGCACGCGGCCCTTACGGCGCACGACCTGGCACTTGTCACAAATCCGCTTCACGCTCGGCTGAACCTTCACGGCTCTTCCTCCTGCGCTCGCTTGGACGGGGGTTCTTACTTGTATCGGTACACGATCCGACCCCGGTTGAGGTCGTACGGGCTAAGCTCCACCACGACGCGATCCTCGGGGAGGATGCGGATGTAGTGCTGACGCATCTTTCCGGAGATCGTGGCGAGCACGACGTGCTCGTTCTGCAGACGGACCCGGAACATCGCGTTCGGCAATGCCTCCGACACCGTGCCCTCGACCTCGATGACACCTTCCTTCTTAGCCATGTCCTCCACAATCGTCATGCCCCGGGCACGGCCGCGGAGGGCCGGGTGACGGGGCGGGAACGGGTCTGCTCGCCGGCGCACACGAGTGCGCGCACACGAACAACGTTCGATGATACCGCATTCTCGGTCTGAGAACCAGCACAGACGACGACGGCCGCCCGGTCCGCCGGACGGGCGGGACGGACGGCCGACAGCTCGGGCCGCTCACTCCCCCGGCGGGACCGGGACCACGCCGAACCGGGCGAGCTCGGAGGCGCCGCCGTCGGGCGCGGTGAGCACCCACACACCGCCGTCGTGCCGGCAGACCGAGTGCTCCCACTGGCTCGCGCGGGCGCCGTCGAGGGTCACCACGGTCCAGTCGTCCGCGAGCACCTTCGTGTCGATGGAGCCACGCACCAGCATCGGCTCGATGGCGAGTGCCAGACCGGGGCGGATCTTGGGCCCCCGGTGGCCGGTGCGGTAGTTGAACACGTCCGGCGGCAGGTGCATGGCCGAGCCGATGCCGTGCCCCACGTACTCCTCGAGGATGCCGAGCTCCTCGCCCGGCTGCGCCGAGACGAAGTCGTCGATGGCGTCCCCGATGTCCCCGACATGGGTGGCGGAGGCGAAGGCCGCGATGCCGACCCAGAGCGCCTCCCGCGTGATCGCCGAGAGGCGCTCGTCGGCCGGGTCCGCGGTGCCGGCCGCGGAGGAGCCCAGGATCACCGTGCGGGCCGAGTCGGCGTGCCAGCCGTCCACGATCGCGCCCCCGTCGACCTTCAGCACGTCGCCGGTCTGCAGGACCCGGTCCCCGGGGATGCCGTGCACGACCTCGTCGTTGACCGAGGTGCAGATCGAGGCCGGGAAGTCGTAGTAGCCCAGGAAGTTGGAGGTCGCACCGCGCTCGGCCAGGACGCCCGCGAACACGGCGTCCAGCTCCGCGGTGGTGACGCCCGGCGCGGCCGCGGCCAGCGTGGCGTCCAGTGCCTCGGACAGGACCACCCCCGCGCGCTGCATGGCCAGCAGCTGGGGGGCGGTCTTGAGCTCGAGCGAGCGGCGGCCGATCACGGGGTCAGGACTCCGCACCCGGCTGGATCACGGGCAGGGAGCCCGTGGCGGAGCGCACGGAGTACACGGCCTGCAGCAGGCGCTCGGTGACGTCGTCGATCTGCCCGGTGCCGTCCACGCGGGCGACGATGCCGCGCTCCACGTACTCCTGGATGACGGACTCGGTCTCGCGGTGGTACAGGTCCAGGCGGTGCTCGATGACCTCCTGGGTGTCGTCCGCGCGGCCCTCGATCTCGGCACGCTTGAGCAGACGCTCCACGAGCTCCTCGTCGGGCACCTCCAGCTCGACGACGGCGGACAGCGACTGGCCGGACTCGGCGAGCATGGCGTCCAGCGCCTCGACCTGGCCCTTCGTGCGCGGGTAGCCGTCCAGCAGGAAGCCGTGCTCCGCGTCGGCCTGGGCGATGCGGTCCGCGACCATGCGGTTCGTGACCTCATCGGGGACGAAGTCGCCGTTGTCGATGTACTTCTTGGCCTCGACGCCGAGCGGCGTCATCGACTTCACGTTGTGGCGGAAGATGTCACCGGTGGAGATCGGGACGATCCCCAGCTTGTCGGCGATCCGGGCGGCCTGGGTGCCCTTGCCGGAACCGGGAGGGCCCATGAGCAGCATGCGGGTCATCGTGTGTTCCTCACTGTCGATACGGACGGCGTTGCGGGATCGGGTCGGGGCTCAGCGCAGCAGGCCCTCGTAGTGGCGCTGCTCCATCTGTGCGCTGACCTGCTTCACGGTCTGGAGGCCGACGCCCACCATGATGAGGATGGACGTGCCGCCGAGCGGGAAGTTCTGGCTGGTGCCGATCACCGCGAAGGCGATCAGCGGGATCATGGCCACGATACCCAGGTAGAGGGCGCCCACGAGCGTGATGCGGCTGATGACGTACTGCAGGTAACGCTCGGTGGGCCGGCCGGCGCGGACGCCGGGGATGAAGCCGCCGTAGCGCTTCATGTTGTCCGAGATCTCCACCGGGTTGAACGTGATGGACACGTAGAAGTACGTGAAGCCGATGATGAGCAGGAAGTACAGGGCCATGTACACCGGGTGGTCGCCGGGGCCGAAGTACCGGCTCAGCCACGTGATCCACGGGGCCGGCGCACTGCCGTCCTGCGGCGTGTTGAACTGGATGAGGATGCTCGGGAGCATCAGCACGGAGGAGGCGAAGATGACCGGGATGACGTTGGCCATGTTCACCTTGACCGGGATGTAGGTGCTCGACCCGCCCACGGTCCGCGAGCCGATCTGCCGCTTGGCGTACTGGACCGGGATCCGGCGCTGCGACTCCTCCACGAAGACGATGGCCAGCATGGTGAGCAGGCCGATCCCCATGACGATCGCGAACACGCGCCAGCCCTGCGTCTGGACCACCTGGCCGAGGCCGGCCGGAAAGCCCGCCGCGATGGAGGTGAAGATCAGCAGGGACATGCCGTTGCCCACGCCGTTCTCGGTGATCCGCTCGCCGAACCACATGACGATGAGACAGCCGGTGGTCAGGGCGATGACCACGAGCAGCACCGTGAGGATGGAGCCGTCGCGCAGCAGCGGCAGGCTGCATCCGAGCAGGGCCCCGGTGCGGGCCAGCGAGGCCATCGTGGTCGCCTGCAGCAGGGCGAGGGCGAGGGTCAGGTAGCGGGTGTACTGCGTCAGCGTCGCCTGGCCCTGCGGGCCCTCCTGGTGGAGCTGCTCGAAGCGCGGGATCACCACGCGCAGCAGCTGCACGATGATCGACGCCGTGATGTAGGGCATGATGCCGAGCGCGAAGACGGACACCTGCAGGAGCGCCCCGCCCGAGAACATGTTCACGAAGGAGTACAGGCCGCCCTGGGCGTTGCCCGCCGCGAGACACTGCTGCACCGCCGGGTAGTCCACCCCGGGGGCCGGCACGAAGGCGCCCATCCGGTAGACGGCGATGAGCGCGAGCGTGAAGGCGATCTTCCGCAACAGGTCAGGCGTCCGGACGATCCGGGCGATGGCCTTGAGCACGAGTCCTCCTGCGGTGGTCCTGTGGGGCGCGCGCCGGCCGCGGGGCGGGGCACGAGACGGCGGCCACACCGGGGCGGCCGCTGTGCGAGTCTACACGGATGGACCGAGGGCCCTGGTCCGGAGCGGCTGCTCCGGGCCAGGGCCCTCGGTGGATGGGTCGGCGTGTCAGAGGGTCTCGGTGGACCCGCCGGCGGCCTGGATCTTCTCCACGGCGGACGAGGAGAAGGCGTTCGCCTTCACCTGCACGGCCGAGGTGATCTCCCCCGTGCCCAGCACCTTGACGGGCTGACCGCGACGGACGAGGCCCTTGGACACGAGCGCGTCCACGGTGACCTCACCGCCCTCGGGGAAGTGCGCGGAGAGCTTGTCCAGGTTCACGACCTGGTACTCCGTGCGGAACGGGTTCTTGAAGCCGCGGAGCTTCGGCAGACGCATCTGCAGGGGCAGCTGGCCGCCCTCGAAGCCCGCACGGACCTGGTAACGGGCTTTGGTGCCCTTGGTGCCGCGACCGGCGGTCTTGCCCTTCGACGCCTCACCGCGACCCACACGGGTCTTGGCGGTCTTGGCACCGGGGGCCGGACGCAGGTCGTGGACCTTGATGGCGTCGTTGTCAGCCATTGTTGACCTCCTCCACGGACACCAGGTGCGGCACGGTGTTGACCATGCCGACCGTCACCGCGTCGGCCTTGCGGGTGACCTGGTGGCCGATCCGCTTCAGGCCCAGCGAGCGCAGGGTGTCCCGATGGTTCTGCTTGGAGCCCGTGACGCCGCGGGTCTGGGTGATGACCAGGGTGGCGTCCGAGGGCTGGATGTTCTTGCGGGTGGGCTCAAACACGGCTCACGCACCTGCCTTCGCGCTCTTCTGGGCGCGATCGTTCTCCATGGTGCGCAGCATCGCATGGGGGGCGATCTCGTCCAGGGCCTTGCCGCGGCGGGCGGCGACGGCCTGGGGCTCTTCCAGCTTCTTGAGGGCGTCCACGGTGCCGCGCACGATGTTGATCGCGTTCACGGAGCCCATGGACTTGGACAGCACGTCGTGGATGCCGGCGCACTCGAGCACGGCGCGCACCGGACCGCCGGCGATCACGCCGGTACCCGGGGAGGCCGGGCGGAGCAGCACGACGCCGGCGGCGTCCTCACCCTGCACCAGGTGCGGGATGGTGGAGCCGACGCGGGGGACGCGGAAGAAGGACTTCTTGGCCTCCTCCACGGCCTTCTGGATCGCGGCGGGGACCTCCTTCGCCTTGCCGTAGCCGACGCCGACGGTGCCGTCGCCGTCACCCACCACCACGAGGGCGGTGAAGGAGAAGCGGCGGCCGCCCTTGACGACCTTGGAGACGCGGTTGATGCCCACGACGCGCTCGAGGAACTGGTCCTTCTCGTCGTCCTGGGCGCCACGACGGTTGCGGTCGTCGCGACGGCCGCCACGACGATCGCCGTCACGGCCACCGCGGCCGCCGTCGCGACCGCCGCGGCCACCGGTGGCGCGCTCGGTGGTCTGGCTCGCCGAGCCCGACCCGGTCTCGGAGACGGTGGTCTCGGTGCTCTCGGTCACCTGAGTGTCCTTCTGGTTGATGTTCTCGGTCACAGCTGCAGCCCACCCTCTCGCGCACCGTCGGCCACGGCCGCGACGCGCCCGTGGTACTTGTTGCCGCCGCGGTCGAAGACCACGGCCTCGATGCCGGCCGCCTTGGCACGCTCGGCGACGAGCTCGCCCACGCGCTTGGCCTTGGCCGTCTTGTCGCCCTCGAGCGCACGCACGTCGGCCTCCATGGTGGAGGCGTACGCGAGCGTGCGGCTCTGCGTGTCGTCCACGACCTGCACGAACATGTGCCGTGCAGAGCGGTTGACGACGAGGCGGGGACGGACGGTGGTGCCGGAGATCCGCTTGCGCACCCGGAGGTGGCGGCGGGTGCGGGCGTTGAACTTGCCCTTGCCCTTCACCTTCAGAGTAGACATCACTTACCTGCCTTTCCGGCCTTGCGGCGGATCTGCTCGCCCGCGTAGCGCACGCCCTTGCCCTTGTACGGGTCGGGGCGGCGCAGCTTGCGGATGTTGGCGGCGGTCTCGCCGACCTGCTGCTTGTCGATACCGGCGACGGTGACCTTGTTGCCCTCCACCGTGAAGGTGATGCCCTGGGGCGCCTTCACCGGGACGGGGTGGGAGTAGCCCAGGGCGAACTCGAGGTCCTGGCCCTTGGCCTGCACGCGGTAGCCGGTGCCGACGACCTCGAGCTGCTTGGAGAAGCCGTTGGTCACGCCCTCGACCATGTTGCTGATGAGGGTGCGGGTCAGACCGTGCAGGGAACGGGACTCACGCTCGTCGTCGGGGCGGGCCACGGTGACCTGCCCCTCCTCGAGGGTGACCGTGATGGGCGTGGGCAGCGAGTGCTCGAGCTGGCCCTTGGGGCCCTTCACGGAGACGCGGTCGCCGTCGATGGTCACATCGACGCCGGCGGGGATGGTGATCGGGAGACGTCCGATTCGAGACATGTCAGTTCAGCCTTTCTTCCGTCTTGCCCGTCACCAGACGTAGGCGAGGACTTCTCCGCCCACGCCCTTCTTGGCGGCCTGCTGGTTCGTGAGGAGACCAGAGGAGGTGGACAGGATGGCGATGCCGAGGCCGCCCAGCACGTGGGGCAGGTTCGTGGACTTCGCGTACACGCGCAGGCCCGGCTTGGAGATGCGGCGCAGGCCGGCGATCGCACGCTCACGCTGCGGGCCGAACTTCAGGTCGATGGTCAGCTTCTTGCCGACCTCGGCCTCCTCCTCGCGCCAGTCCTGGATGTAGCCCTCGGCCTTGAGGATCTCGGCGACGCGAGTCTTCAGCTTCGAGGACGGCATGGACACGGTGTCGTGGTAGGCCGAGTTTGCGTTGCGCAGACGGGTCAGCATGTCTGCGACGGGATCGGTCATGGTCATGTGGGCTTCACGCCCTTTCTCGCCGTGGTTTCCGCCACCGGTTCACCGGTGGAGGACCTGTGGCGTGGAGGTCTTACTGGTCGGTCTTGAACGGGAAGCCCAGCGCCTTGAGCAGCGCGCGGCCCTCGTCGTCGTTCTTGGCGGTCGTCACCACGGTGATGTCCATGCCGCGCACGCGGTCGATCTTGTCCTGATCGATCTCGTGGAACACGGTCTGCTCGGACAGGCCGAAGGTGTAGTTGCCGTTGCCGTCGAACTGGCGGTCGGACAGGCCGCGGAAGTCACGGATGCGCGGCAGCGCGAGCGTGACCAGGCGGTCCAGGAACTCCCACATGCGGTCGCCACGGAGCGTGGCGTGCGTGCCGATGGGCATGCCCTCACGCAGCTTGAACTGCGCGATGGACTTGCGGGCCTTGGTGATCATCGGCTTCTGGCCGGTGATGGCGGTGAGGTCGGCGACCGCGCCGTCGATGATCTTGGAGTCCTTGGCGGCCTCGCCGACGCCCATGTTGACGACGACCTTCACGAGACCCGGCACCTGCATGACGTTCCCGTACTGGAACTGCTCCTGCAGGGCGCCGCGGATCTCGTCGCGGTACTTGGTCTTCAGACGCGGGGTGACCTTCTCGGTCTGCTGCACCTCGGTCATCACAGCTCCTTCCCCGAGGCCTTGGCGAAGCGGACCTTCACGGTCTTGCTCACGCCGTCCTTCTCGACGGTCTCGAAGCGGTAGCCCACACGGGTCGGCTTCTTGGTCTCCGGGTCCACCACGGCCACGTTCGAGATGTGGATCGGGGCCTCGACGACCTGCAGGCCGCCCTCGGTGGAACCGTTGTTGTCCTGGCCGGCGCGCAGGTGCTTGGTCACGCGGTTCACGCCCTCGACGAGCACGCGCTCATCCGCCGGGAACACGCGCAGGACCTTGCCCTGCTTGCCCTTGTCCTTGCCACTGATGACCTGGACGAGGTCGTCCTTCTTGATCTTGGCCATGAGGTCAGATCACCTCCGGGGCGAGCGACACGATCTTCATGAACTTCTTGTCACGCAGCTCGCGACCCACGGGGCCGAAGATGCGCGTGCCACGGGGCTCGCCGTCGGTCTTCAGGATGACCGCCGCGTTCTCGTCGAACTTGATGTACGAGCCGTCGGGACGGCGGGACTGCTTGCGGGTGCGGACCACCACGGCCTTGACGACGTCGCCCTTCTTGACGTTGCCGCCGGGGATGGCGTCCTTCACGGTGGCGACGATGGTGTCGCCGATGCCTGCGTAGCGGCGTCCGGAACCGCCGAGAACACGGATGGTCAGGATTTCCTTCGCACCGGTGTTGTCGGCGACCTTGAGCCGCGACTCCTGCTGGATCACTTGTCTCTCCTAGCGTCGCGCCGGTTCTCCCCCACGATGGGCGAGCCTTGCGGAACGGTTGAACGGGCATCCCGGGACGCTTACCCCTCCCCCGAGGCGGGCCGCCCGCCGTCGTCCCCCGGCGACGCGTGTTCAGACAGCGTCGGGGAGGTCGAGAGCGGAGGGGCGCGCAGGGCAGGGCCGAGGCGGATCCGGGATCGGCGTGCGCGGCCCTCGGCACACAGGATGGATGGTCCTGCCAACGAGAGGGCGCACGAATATCAGAGTCTAACGCACAAGGCCGCCCCGTGCCAGTGCACGGGGCGGCCCTCTGCGTCGCCGGCCCTCAGGGGGCCGGGTCGATCACTTGGCGCGCTCGACGATCTCCACCAGACGCCACCGCTTGGAGGCGGACAGCGGGCGGGTCTCGGCGAGGCGGACGCGGTCGCCCACGCCGGCGGTGTTGTCCTCGTCGTGCGCCTTCACGCGCTTCGAGGTCTTCAGCACCTTGCCGTAGAGCGAGTGCTTCTTGCGGTCCTCGACCTCGACGACGATGGTCTTGTCCATCTTGTCGGAGACGACGATGCCACGGAGGGCCTTGCGGTAGCCGCGCTCCTCGGAGACGGCCGGGGTCTGCTCGGTCACTTGGCAGCCTCCTCGTTCTTCTCGGCCTGCGCCTCGGCGGCGACATCGCCGCGGATGCCCAGCTCGCGCTCGCGCAGGATCGTGTAGATGCGCGCGATGTCACGCTTGACGGCCTTCAGCCGGCTGGCGTTGTCCAGCTGACCGGTGGCGGCCTGGAAGCGCAGGTTGAACAGCTCCTCCTTGGAGGACTTCAGGGCCTCCAGCAGGCGGGCGTTGTCCATCCCGTCCAGGGACTCGACGTTCAGATCCTTGGTGCCGATCGCCATGGGATCACTCACCACCCTCTCGACGGATGATACGGGCCTTCAGCGGCAGCTTGTGGATGGCCAGGCGGAGCGCCTCGCGGGCGACGTCCTCCGTGACACCCGACAGCTCGAAGAGCACGCGTCCGGGCTTGACGTTGGCGACCCACCACTCCGGCGAGCCCTTGCCGGAGCCCATGCGGGTCTCGGCGGGCTTCTTGGTGAGCGGACGGTCCGGGTAGATGTTGATCCAGACCTTGCCGCCACGCTTGATGTAGCGGGTCATGGCGATACGGGCGGCCTCGATCTGACGGTTGGTCACATAGGCCGGCGTGAGCGCCTGGATGCCCCACTCGCCGAACGTCACGGTGGTGCCGCCCTTGGCGGCGCCGGAACGCTTGGGGTGGTGCTGCTTGCGGTGCTTGACGCGACGGGGGATCAGCATCAGGCGTTGCCTCCTTCAGCGGGAGCGGCGGCCGGGGTCTCGGCGCCGGCGCCGGCGTTCTCCTGGCGGGGAGCACGCTCGGCGCGATCGTTGCGACGACGACGCTCACCGCCGCCACGGCGCTCGCCGCCACGGCCACGGCCGGAGGGCTGCGCGGCCTCCTTGGCCGCGAGCTCCTTGGCGGTCAGGTCGCCCTTGTAGATCCAGACCTTCACGCCGATGCGGCCGAAGGTGGTCTTGGCCTCGAACTTGCCGAAGTCGATGTTCGCGCGGAGGGTGTGCAGCGGCACGCGACCCTCGCGGTAGAACTCCGAGCGGCTCATCTCGGCGCCGCCGAGGCGGCCGGAGCACTGGATGCGGATGCCCTGCGCGCCGGCGCGCATGGCGGACTGGATCGCCTTCTTCATCGCGCGGCGGAACGCCACGCGCGAGGCGAGCTGCTCGGCCACACCCTGCGCCACCAGCTGGGCATCGGTCTCGGGGTTCTTGACCTCGAGGATGTTCAGCTGGATCTGCTTGCCGGTGAGCTTCTCGAGCTCACCGCGGATGCGGTCGGCCTCGGCGCCGCGGCGGCCGATCACGATGCCCGGACGCGCGGTGTGGATGTCCACGCGCACGCGGTCACGGGTGCGCTCGATCTCCACCTTGGAGATGCCGGCGCGCTCCATGCCGGTGGTCATCAGCTCGCGGATCTTGACGTCCTCCTTGAGGAAGTCAGCGTAGCGCTGGCCCTCCTTGTGGGAGTCCGCGAACCAGTGCGAGACGTGGTCGGTGGTGATGCCGAGGCGGAACCCGTTGGGGTTGATCTTTTGGCCCATTGTCAGTTCCCACCCTTCTCGTCCTTGGACGCGACGACCACGGTCACGTGGCTCGTGCGCTTGTTGATGCGGTACGCGCGGCCCTGAGCACGGGGCTGGAACCGCTTCATGGTCGGGCCCTCGTCCACGAAGGCCTCGGTGATGTAGAGGGCGTCCTCGTCGAAGGCCTGGCCCTCGCGGTCCGCCTTGACGCGGGCGTTCGCCACCGCGGAGGCCACCAGCTTGTACACCGGCTCCGAAGCGCCCTGCTGGGCGAACTTCAGGATGGCCAGTGCTTCGGTGGCCTGCTTGCCACGGACCAGGTCGACGACGCGCCGGGCCTTCATCGGCGTCACGCGCAGGTGGCGCGCAATTGCCTTGGCTTCCATTGCTTCTCTCTTTCGATTCTCGAGAAGGTCAAGCGTGCTGTGCCCTCAGGCTCAGCGGCGCTTGCCCTTCTTGTCGTCCTTCACGTGGCCGCGGTAGGTCCGGGTCGGGGCGAACTCGCCCAGCTTGTGACCCACCATGGACTCGGTGACGAACACCGGGACGTGCTTGCGTCCGTCGTGGACCGCGATGGTGTGACCCAGCATGTCCGGGATGATCATCGACCGGCGGGACCAGGTCTTGATGACGTTCTTGCTGCCCTTCTCGTTCTCGGCCAGAACCTTCAGGTAGAGGTGCTGATCGACGAAGGGGCCCTTCTTCAGGCTGCGAGGCATGTCTTCCCTGCTCCCTTATCGCTTGTTCTTGCCGGTACGACGGCGACGCACGATGAGCTTGTCGCTTTCCTTGTTCGGACGACGCGTGCGGCCCTCGGGCTTGCCGTTCCGGTTGACGGGGTGACGACCGCCGGAGGTCTTGCCCTCGCCACCGCCGTGCGGGTGGTCGACCGGGTTCATGACGACGCCGCGGACGGTCGGGCGGACGCCCTTCCAGCGCATGCGGCCGGCCTTGCCCCAGTTGATGTTCGACTGCTCGGCGTTGCCGACCTCGCCGATCGTGGCGCGGCAGCGCACGTCGACGTTGCGGATCTCACCGGAGGGCAGGCGCAGCTGGGCGTACTTGCCCTCGCGGGCGACCAGCTGCACGGACGCGCCGGCGGAGCGGGCCATCTTGGCGCCGCCGCCGGGGCGCAGCTCCACCGCGTGGATGGTGGTGCCCACGGGGATGTTGCGCATCGGCAGGTTGTTGCCGGGCTTGATGTCGGCGTTCGGGCCGGCCTCGACCACGTCGCCCTGCTTCAGCTTGGCCGGGGCCAGGATGTAGCGCTTGGCGCCGTCCGCGTAGTGCAGCAGCGCGATGCGGGCGGTGCGGTTCGGGTCGTACTCGATGTGCGCGACGGTGGCGGGCACGCCGTCCTTGTCGTGGCGACGGAAGTCGACCAGGCGGTACTGGCGCTTGTGGCCGCCGCCCTTGTGACGGGTGGTGATGCGACCGGTGTTGTTGCGGCCGCCGGTCTTGTGCAGCGGACGGAGAAGGGACTTCTCCGGCGTGGACCGGGTGATCTCTGCGAAGTCGGCCACGGACGAGCCACGCAGGCCCGGGGTGGTCGGCTTGTACTTACGGATAGCCATGTGTCAGTTCCTCGATTAAGTGGTCTCCGCACGCCGATCAGGCGAGCGGACCTCCGAAGATGTCGATGGTCCCGTCCTTGAGCGTGACGATGGCACGCTTGGTGGACTTGCGCTGGCCCCACCCGAAGCGGGTGCGACGGCGCTTGCCGGAACGGTTCAGGGTGTTGACCGAGGCCACGTCGACGTTGAAGATGCGCTCCACCGCCTGCTTGATCTCGGACTTGTTGGAGCGCGGGTCGACCAGGAAGGTGTACTTGCCCTCGTCGATCAGACCGTAGCTCTTCTCCGACACGACGGGAGCGATGATCACGTCGCGGGGATCCTTGTTGATGGAGCCGCTCACTGGGCATCCTCCTTCTTGGCGCCGGAAGCCTGGGCCACGTACGCCTCGTAGGCCGCCTGGGTGAACACGACGTCGTCGGAGACGAGCACGTCGTAGGTGTTCAGCTGGTCGGCGTACAGGGTGTGGACCGCGGGCAGGTTGCGGGCGGACAGGGCGGCGACGTCGTCGGCCCGGTCGATCACCAGCAGCACGTTCTTGCGGCCGGTGTTCAGGGACGCGAGGCCCGCCTTGGCGGCCTTGGTGGACGGGGTGGTCCCGGACACGAGGGCCTCGATGACGTGGACGCGGCCGTTGCGGGCGCGGTCCGACAGGGCACCGCGCAGGGCGGCGGCCTTCATCTTCTTGGGGGTGCGCTGCGAGTAGTCACGCGGGGTCGGGCCGTGGACGATGCCGCCGCCGGTCATGTGCGGGGCGCGGATGGAGCCCTGACGGGCGCGGCCGGTGCCCTTCTGCTTGAACGGCTTGCGACCGGCGCCGGACACCTCGCCGCGGCGCTTCGTCTTGTGCGTGCCCTGGCGGGCGGCGGCGAGCTGGGCGACGACGACCTGGTGCATGAGCGGCACGTTGGACTGCACGTCGAAGAGCTCGGCGGGCAGATCGACCTGGACGGTCTTCACGGAGTTCTCAGCCATGGTCTCAGGCTCCCTTCACGGCGCTGCGGACGAGCACGACCTGGCCCTTGGAGCCGGGCACCGCGCCCTTGATCAGCAGGAGGTTGTTCTCCACGTCGATGCCGTGGAGGGTCAGGTTCATGGTGGTCTGGCGCACGGCGCCCATGCGACCGGGCATGCGCTGGCCCTTGAACACGCGGCCGGGGGTGGACGCGCCGCCCACGGAGCCGGGCTTGCGGTGGTTCTTGTGCTGGCCGTGCGAGGCGCCCACACCGGCGAAGCCGTGGCGCTTCATGGCGCCGGCGAAGCCCTTGCCCTTGGTGGTGCCCACGACGTCGACCTTCTGGCCGGCCTCGAAGACCTCCACGGTCACGTCCTGGCCGAGGGAGTACTCGGCGGCGTCGGCGGTGCGCAGCTCGACGAGGTGGCGACGCGGGGTCACGCCGGCCTTCTCGAAGTGACCGGCCAGGGGCTTGGTCACGCGGCGGGGATCGATCTGGCCGTAGGCGATCTGCACGGCGGTGTAGCCGTCGGTCTCCTCGGAGCGCAGCTGGGTGACGACGTTCGGGTCTGCCTTGACCACGGTCACAGGGATGAGCTTGTTGTCCTCATCCCAGACCTGGGTCATGCCGAGCTTCGTGCCCAGCAGGCCCTTGATGTTCTGGGTGTTGGTCATAGTCTCTCAGCACCTCCCTCTCAGAGCTTGATCTCGATGTTGACGTCCGCGGGCAGGTCCAGTCGCATGAGCGAGTCGACGGCCTTCGGGGTCGGGTCGATGATGTCGATGAGCCGCTTGTGGGTGCGCATCTCGAAATGCTCGCGGCTGTCCTTGTACTTGTGGGGAGAACGGATAACGCAGTACACGTTCTTCTCCGTCGGCAGCGGCACGGGGCCGACCACCGTCGCGCCTGCGCGCGTGACCGTGTCAACGATCTTGCGGGCCGAGACGTCGATGACCTCGTGGTCGTACGACTTCAGCCGGATGCGGATCTTCTGTCCCGCCATGGCGTCACGCCTCTCTCGTCGGGTGTGCTGTTCCTGTCCCTGTGCGGCGGATCGTGCCCGCCTTCTTGTCCTCCACCCGCGCGGGGCGAATCCGGTCGGACCGGGTTCCTCGCCGCCGCCGGACTCCGGTCCACGCGGTCGGGCGTGTCGCATTCCTGGGAGGGCACGCGCCTGTGGCGGGTCGGAGTGGTGACGTCACATCTGGGCCGAGCTGCCGCCGCGAGACACACGACGACAGCGCAATGGCGCTTGAGCAACCGAATCAGTATAGACAGAACCGGGCCCGGTCCGCCAATCGGCGGGCCGGGCCCGACGGCCCCCCGGGCTCAGCGGCCCCACTCGGTGGGCGGGCCGGCGTTGAGCAGCAGGGTGAAGACGACGGCGACCACGGCGACCGCCAGGAGCGCGCTGACCACCGGATGGCGCAGCACCACGACGAGAAGCCGTTCGAGGGGCCCCCGCTCCCCCGGCGCGCGGTCCACGACCTGCCACCGCGACGCCGGCTCGCCGCGCCGCCGCTGGGCCCGCTCGAACGGGACCGTCATGAACGGGACGATCGTCGAACCGAGGCCGAGGAGTCCGCGGGCCACGGGCCACCGCCCGTCGATCCACACGGCGACCGTCACCACGAGGTAGCAGAGGAACACGAAGCCGTGGACGCCGCCGGCGATCGGCACCACCCGCTCCGTGACTCCGCCGTACTTGAGGCCCATGGCGATCAGCAGACCGGCCCAGGTGAACATCTCGGCCATCGCCGTGACGGCGAAGAGGCGGCGCGGGCCGGGCAGGCTCATCGCTCCAGCTCCCCGCCGCGGTTCGCGCGCCGGATGCGCCGGGCACGGTCGATCTCGGGACGGAAGGTCCGCAGCGCCCAGCGCACGGCCACGACGGCCACGGCGAGCACCACGATGAGGATGAGCAGTTCAGGCATGCTCCCCAGCCTAGCCGCCGCCGCCGCGCCGTCGTCGGACACGGCGACGCCCCCGCCTCCGGGGGACCCGGAGACGGGGGCGTCGCGCGTCAGCGGCTCAACGGAGCCACGAGACGGGATGCGTCAGATCACTTGGTGATCTTGGTGACGCGGCCGGAGCCCACGGTGCGGCCACCCTCGCGGATGGCAAAGCCGAGGCCCTCCTCCATGGCGATCGGCTGGATGAGCTCGACCGACATCTCGGTGGTGTCGCCGGGCATGACCATCTCGGTGCCCTCGGGCAGCGTGATGACGCCGGTGACGTCGGTGGTGCGGAAGTAGAACTGCGGGCGGTAGTTCGAGTAGAACGGGTTGTGACGGCCACCCTCGTCCTTGGACAGGATGTAGACGTTCGCCTCGAAGTTGGTGTGCGGGGTGATGGAGCCCGGCTCCACCACAACCTGGCCGCGCTCCACGTCGTCGCGCTTCAGGCCGCGCAGCAGCAGACCGCAGTTCTCGCCGGCCCAGGCCTCGTCGAGCTGCTTGTGGAACATCTCGATGCCGGTGACGGTGGTCTTCTGCACGTCGCGGATGCCGACGATCTCGACCTCGGAGTTGATCTTCAGGGTGCCGCGCTCGGCGCGACCGGTCACCACGGTGCCACGACCGGTGATGGTGAAGACGTCCTCGATCGGCATCAGGAACGGCTTGTCCTTGTCGCGGACCGGGTCCGGGATGAACTCGTCCACGGCCTCCATGAGGTCCTCGACGGACTTGACCCACTGGGGGTCGCCCTCGAGGGCCTTCAGACCGGAGGTGCGGATGACCGGGGCCTCGTCGCCGTCGAAGTCCTGGGAGGACAGCAGCTCGCGGACCTCCATCTCGACGAGCTCGAGGAGCTCCTCGTCCTCGACCATGTCCGACTTGTTCAGGGCCACGAGCAGGGCCGGCACGCCGACCTGGCGGGCCAGGAGCACGTGCTCACGGGTCTGGGCCATCGGGCCGTCGGTGGCGGCGACCACGAGGATCGCGCCGTCCATCTGAGCGGCGCCGGTGATCATGTTCTTGATGTAGTCGGCGTGACCGGGGGCGTCCACGTGGGCGTAGTGACGCTTCTCGGTCTGGTACTCCACGTGGGAGATGTTGATGGTGATGCCGCGCTGACGCTCCTCGGGGGCGGAGTCGATCGTCGCGAAGTCACGGGCCTCGTTCAGGTCCGGGTACTTGTCGTACAGGACCTTCGAGATGGCGGCGGTCAGCGTGGTCTTGCCGTGGTCAACGTGGCCGATGGTGCCGATGTTGACGTGCGGCTTCGTCCGCTCGAACTTTGCCTTTGCCACTAGTTCCTCCTAAGAACTGGTTCATCGTCAAGAAGACTGCTCAGCCGCCTGCGACGTGCTGACAACTTGACTGAGTCTACTCGGATGGTGCGGGGTTGGGGAAATCCCGGCCTCACGAGGGCCAGTCCGGTTCCAGGCCGTCGGGACCGCCGGAAGCGGACCGGACCTGACCCGTCCTGATCGCGGACCGCCGCGCCGGGAAGGGCGGTCCGGTCGCCCCGGGCCGGCCGCGGCTGCGGCGGCCGACCCGGGGCAGGTCGTTCAGAGCAGGTGACCTGCGGTCACTCGCCCTGGGACTTCTGGATGATCTCGTCCGCCACGGCCTTGGGGACCTCGGCGTAGGAGTGGAAGGTCATCGAGTACACCGCGCGGCCCTGCGTCTTGGAGCGCAGGTCGCCGATGTAGCCGAACATCTCCGACAGCGGCACGAGGGCGTTGACCACCTTCACGCCGGTGGCGTCCTCCATGGACTGGATCTGGCCGCGGCGGGAGTTCAGGTCGCCGATGACGTCGCCCATGAACTCCTCGGGGGTGCGGACCTCCACGGCCATCAGCGGCTCGAGGATGATCGGGTTGGCCTTGCGGACACCCTCCTTGAAGGCCTGGGAGCCGGCGATCTTGAACGCCATCTCCGAGGAGTCGACGTCGTGGTACGCGCCGTCGAGCAGGGTGGCCTTCACGCCGACCATCGGGTAGCCGGCCAGCACGCCGAACTGCATGGCGTCCTGGATGCCCGCGTCCACCGAGGGGATGTACTCGCGGGGCACGCGACCGCCGGTGACGGCGTTCTCGAACTCGTAGACCTCGCCCTCGGCGGTGTCCAGGGGCTCGAAGGACAGCTGCACCTTGGCGAACTGGCCGGAGCCGCCGGTCTGCTTCTTGTGCGTGTAGTCGACCTTGTCGACCTTGCGCTTGATGGTCTCGCGGTACGCGACCTGGGGCTTGCCCACGTTGGCCTCGACCTTGAACTCGCGCTTCATACGGTCCACGAACACGTCCAGGTGGAGCTCGCCCATGCCGCCGATCTCGGTCTGGCCGGTCTCCTCGTTGAGGTTCACGCGGAACGTGGGGTCCTCGGCGACGAGCTTCTGGATGGCGGTGGAGAGCTTCTCCTGGTCACCCTTGGTCTTCGGCTCGATGGCCACGGAGATCACGGGCTCCGGGAAGGTTATCGACTCGAGGATGATCGGGTTCGCGGGATCGCACAGGGTGTCGCCCGTGGTGGTGTCCTTGAGGCCGATCACGGCGTAGATGTGGCCGGCGACCACCTCGTCCACCGGGTTCTCCTTGTTGGCGTGCATCTGGAACAGCTTGCCGATGCGCTCCTTCTTGCCCTTGGTGGCGTTGAGGATCTGCGCACCGGACTCCAGGCGGCCGGAGTACACGCGGATGAAGGTCAGCGTGCCGAAGAAGGGGTGCGTGGCGATCTTGAAGGCGAGCGCCGAGAACGGGGCCTCCTTCGACGCCTCGCGCTCCAGCACCTCCTCCTCGTCGTTCACGGCGTGGCCCTTGACGGAGCCGGCGTCCAGCGGGTTCGGCAGGTAGGCGACCACGGCGTCCAGCATCGGCTGCACGCCACGGTTCTTGAACGCGGAGCCGCAGAACACCGGGTAGGCCTCGGCGTTCACGGTCAGCTGGCGCACGCCGGCCTGGATCTCCTCGACGGTGAGCTCCTCGCCCTCGAGGTACTTCTCCATGAGCTCCTCGGAGGTCTCGGCGACGGCCTCGACGAGCTCGTTGCGGTACTCCTCGGCCTTCTCCTGGAGCTCGGCGGGGATCTCGCGAGTCTCATAGGAGGCGCCCATGGTGACGTCGCCCTTGGCGTCGCCCGGCCACACGAAGGCCTTCATGGAGAGCAGGTCGACGACGCCCACGAAGTCGTTCTCGGCGCCGATCGGCAGCTGCATCACGAGCGGACGCGCGCCGAGGCGCTTCACGATGGTGTCGACGGTGAAGTAGAAGTCCGCACCCAGCTTGTCCATCTTGTTGACGAAGCAGATGCGCGGGACGTTGTACTTGTCCGCCTGGCGCCACACGGTCTCCGACTGGGGCTCCACGCCCTCCTTGCCGTCGAACACGGCGACGGCGCCGTCGAGCACGCGCAGCGAGCGCTCCACCTCGACCGTGAAGTCCACGTGGCCGGGGGTGTCGATGATGTTGATCTGGTGGTCGTTCCAGAAGCAGGTCACCGCGGCGGAGGTGATGGTGATGCCGCGCTCCTTCTCCTGCTCCATCCAGTCCGTCGTCGCGCCGCCGTCGTGGGTCTCGCCCAGCTTGTGGTTGACACCCGTGTAGAACAGGATGCGCTCGGTGGTGGTGGTCTTGCCGGCATCGATGTGGGCCATGATGCCGATGTTGCGGACCTTGTGCAGGTCGGTCAGCACGTCCTGTGCCACGGTGTCTCCCTTGGTCGGGTGGAATGGGGGGGCTCGTGAGGTGGATGCGGTGGGTGGCCCGTCCGAGAGGACGCACCTGCGGCCCGAGGCGCGGATCGCGCGCCCCGGGCCACACGGATCACCAGCGGTAGTGGGCGAAGGCCTTGTTGGCCTCGGCCATCTTGTGGGTGTCCTCGCGACGCTTCACGGCGCCGCCCAGGCCGTTCGAGGCGTCCAGGATCTCGTTCATCAGGCGCTCGGTCATGGTCTTCTCACGGCGGGCCTTGGAGAAGCCGACCAGCCAGCGCAGGGCCAGGGCCGTGGAGCGGCCCGGCTTGACCTCGACGGGCACCTGGTAGGTGGCGCCGCCGACGCGGCGGGAGCGCACCTCGAGGGCCGGCTTGATGTTGTCCATGGCCTTCTTGAGGGTGGCCACGGGATCGGCGCCGTTCTTGGCACGGGCGCCCTCGAGCGCGCCGTACACGATGCGCTCGGCGGTGGACTTCTTGCCGTCGACGAGCACCTTGTTGATCAGCTGCGTGACCAGCGGGGAGCCGTAGACGGGATCGACGACGAGGGGGCGCTTCGGCGCAGGACCCTTACGAGGCATTACTTCTTCTCCTTCTTGGCGCCGTAGCGGGAGCGGGCCTGGCCGCGGTTCTTCACGCCCTGGGTGTCGAGGGCGCCGCGCACGATCTTGTAGCGCACGCCGGGCAGGTCCTTCACACGACCGCCGCGGACGAGCACGATCGAGTGCTCCTGCAGGTTGTGGCCCTCGCCGGGGATGTAGGCGGTGACCTCGATGCCGCCGTTCAGGCGCACACGGGCGACCTTGCGCAGCGCCGAGTTCGGCTTCTTGGGCGTGGTGGTGTACACACGGGTGCACACGCCACGACGCATGGGGTTCCCCTGCAGGGCAGGGGCCTTCGTATTGACGACCTTGGGTGAGCGGCCCTTGCGGACCAGCTGCTGAATCGTAGGCACTCTTCAGCCTTCCTGTGTTTCGGTGATCGCTGACGTGATCGACCGGCGCCCGGGGCGCCGGCTGCTCGTTCCTCTGCTCTGCCTCTCCCTGTGGGGGCTCGCAACGAGCAGACGTCCGCAGGCGTGCAAAAGTGTGGCATCTGCCGCGCAATGACCCCGCGACCCGGACAGCGTCCAATTTGCCACACGAAAAACAATCCTTGACAGCATAGCACGCCCCGGCGCCGTCGACGAGCCGGCCCCGCACGCCAAGGGGCCCGCCGCTCCCCCGCGTGAGCGGCGGAACGGCGGGCCCCCTGGGGGACGGGGATCAGGCGCGGAAGTCGCCCCCGCGGTCGTAGTCGTCCAACGAGACGGCGTGGAAGTCGTTCTCGCCGAGCGACTGGTCCAGGCCCGGGTAGTCGAAGTCCGCGAAGCCGGCCGGCGAGGCGAACAGGTTGGCCTTCGCCTCCTCCGTCGGCTCCACGACGGTCTTCGTGTAGCGGTCCAGGCCCGTGCCGGCCGGGATCAGCTTGCCGATGATCACGTTCTCCTTCAGGCCCAGCAGCGGGTCGGACTTGCCCTCCATGGCCGCCTGCGTCAGGACGCGGGTCGTCTCCTGGAAGGACGCGGCCGACAGCCACGAGTCCGTGGCCAGCGAGGCCTTCGTGATGCCCATCAGCTCGTCGCGGCCGGAGGCCGGCTGGCGGCCCTCAGCGACGGCGGCGCGGTTGGCGGCCACGAAGCGCGCCCGGTCCGTGAGCTCGCCCGGCAGCAGGTCGGTGTCACCGGACTCGATGACGGTGATGCGACGCAGCATCTGCCGGACGATGACCTCCACGTGCTTGTCGTGGATGCCCACGCCCTGGGACTGGTACACGTTCTGCACCTCGTCCACGAGGAACCGCTGCGCGGCCCGCGGGCCGAGCACGCGCAGAACCTGCTTCGGGTCCACGGCGCCGGCCACGAGCTGCGTGCCCACCGGCACGTGCTCGCCGTCGGCCACGAGGATGCGCGCACGGCGCAGCACCGGGTAGGCGATCTCCTCGGAGCCGTCGTCCGGCGTGAGCAGCAGGCGCACGGACGCCTCGGTGTCCTCGATGGTCACGCGGCCGGCGACCTCGGAGATCGGGGCCACGCCCTTCGGGGTGCGGGCCTCGAAGAGCTCCTGGATGCGGGGCAGACCCTGCGTGATGTCGTCGGCCGAGGCCACACCGCCGGTGTGGAACGTGCGCATGGTGAGCTGGGTGCCCGGCTCACCGATCGACTGGGCCGCGATGATGCCGACGGCCTCGCCGATGTCCACCAGCTGGCCGGTGGCCATGGAGCGGCCGTAGCACTTCGCGCAGGTGCCCACGGCGGACTCGCAGGTCAGGACCGAGCGGACCTTGATCTCCGTGACGCCGGCGGCCACCAGCTCGCCGATCAGCACGTCGCCCACGTCCGCACCGGCCGAGGCCAGCACCGTGCCGTCCTCGCCCGTGACGTCCTGGGCCAGCGTGCGGGCGAAGGCCGAGTTCTCGACCTGCTCGTGGGCCACCAGCTCGCCGTCGGCGTTCGGGGCGGCGATCGTGACGGACAGGCCGCGCTCGGTGCCGCAGTCGTCCTCGCGGACGATGACGTCCTGGGACACATCGACGAGACGACGGGTCAGGTAGCCCGAGTTCGCGGTCTTCAGCGCGGTGTCCGCGAGGCCCTTGCGGGCGCCGTGGGTGGCGGAGAAGTACTCGAGCACGGACAGGCCCTCGCGGTACGAGGACTTGATCGGACGCGGGATGATCTCACCCTTCGGGTTGGCCACGAGGCCGCGGATGCCCGCGATCTGGCGCACCTGGAGCCAGTTGCCTCGCGCACCGGAGGACACCATGCGGTTGATGGTGTTGAGCTCCGGCAGGCCGTCCTTCATGGCCGCGGCGACCTCGTCGGTGGCCTTGTTCCAGATGTCGATCAGCTCGGAGCGACGCTCGTCGTCCGCGATCAGGCCCTTGTCGTACTGCTGCTGCACGCGCTGGGCCTGCTCCTCGTAGCCCTCCATGATGGCGGCCTTGTCGAAGTCGGAGGTGATGTCCGAGATCGCCACGGTCACACCCGACCAGGTGCCCCAGTGGAAGCCGGCGTCCTTGAGGTTGTCCAGCGTCTGCGCGGTGACGACCATCGGGTAGCGCTCGGCCAGGTCGTTGACCAGCTGACCGAGGGTGCCCTTGGTCGCCTGCTTGTCCAGCCACGGGTAGTCGTCCGGCAGCAGCTCGTTGAACAGCACCTTGCCCAGGGTGGTCTCGATGAGGGCGATCTCGCCCTCGGACCAGCCCTCGGGGGCCGGCACGTCCGCCGACGGCACGAAGCCCTCGACGCCGATCCGTGCGGGCGCGTTCAGGTGCAGGTCGCCGCCGTCGAACGCCATGATGGCCTCGCCGACGGTCGCGTACAGGTTGCCCGCGCCGACCTCGTCCGGACGCACCGTGGTGAGGTGGTTCAGTCCGATGATCATGTCCTGGGCCGGCACGGCGACCGCGCGGCCGTCCGAGGGCTTCAGGATGTTGTGGCTCGAGAGCATGAGCAGGCGCGCCTCGGCCTGGGCCTCCGGCGACAGGGGCAGGTGGACCGCCATCTGGTCGCCGTCGAAGTCCGCGTTGAACGCGGAGCAGACCAGCGGGTGCAGCTGCAGGGCCTTGCCTTCCACGAGCTGCGGCTCGAAGGCCTGGATGCCCAGACGGTGCAGGGTGGGGGCGCGGTTCAGCAGGACCGGGTGCTCGGTGATGACCTCCTCGAGCACGTCCCAGACCTGCGGACGGAAGCGCTCCACCATGCGCTTGGCGGACTTGATGTTCTGCGCGTGGTTCAGGTCCACGAGACGCTTCATCACGAACGGCTTGAACAGCTCCAGCGCCATCTGCTTCGGCAGGCCGCACTGGTGCAGCTTGAGCTGGGGACCCACCACGATGACCGAGCGGCCCGAGTAGTCCACGCGCTTGCCGAGCAGGTTCTGACGGAACCGGCCCTGCTTGCCCTTGAGCATGTCGGAGAGTGACTTGAGCGGGCGGTTGCCCGGGCCGGTCACCGGCCGGCCGCGGCGGCCGTTGTCGAACAGCGAGTCCACGGCCTCCTGCAGCATGCGCTTCTCGTTGTTGACGATGATCTCGGGCGCGCCGAGGTCGAGCAGCCGCTTCAGGCGGTTGTTGCGGTTGATCACGCGACGGTACAGGTCGTTGAGGTCGGAGGTCGCGAAGCGGCCGCCGTCCAGCTGCACCATCGGACGCAGCTCCGGCGGGATCACCGGGACGGCGTCCAGGACCATGCCCTCGGGCGAGTTGTCCGTGGTCAGGAACGCGTTGACGACCTTCAGGCGCTTCAAGGCGCGGGTCTTGCGCTGGCCCTTGCCCGTCTTGATGGTCTCACGCAGCATCTCGGACTCGGCCTCGAGGTCGAAGGTCTGCAGGCGACGCTGGATCGCCTCCGCGCCCATCGAGCCCTCGAAGTACTGGCCGTACTTGTCTCGCATGGCGCGGTACAGACCCTCGTCGCCCTCGAGGTCGGCGACCTTGAGGTTCTTGAAGCGGTCCCAGACCTGCTCCTTGCGGTCCAGGTCCGCGTCCGCGCGCTTGCGGATCTGCGCCATGGTCTTGTCCGCGGCGTCGCGGGCCTTCTTCTTCTCGGCGGCCTTGGCGCCCTCGGACTCCAGCTTGGCCAGGTCCTTCTCGAGGTCGGCGGCCACCGCGGCGATGTCGGAGTCACGCTGGTCGGCCAGGACACGGGTCTCCTGGTCGTACTCGGCCTGGAGGTTGGCCAGGTCGCGGTGCCGGGCCTCCTCGTCCACCGAGGTGATCATGTACGCCGCGAAGTAGATGACCTTCTCGAGGTCCTTCGGCGCCAGGTCCAGCAGGTAGCCCAGGCGCGAGGGCACGCCCTTGAAGTACCAGATGTGGGTGACCGGCGCAGCCAGCTCGATGTGGCCCATGCGGTCGCGGCGCACCTTCGAGCGGGTCACCTCGACGCCGCAGCGCTCGCAGATGATGCCCTTGAAGCGCACGCGCTTGTACTTGCCGCACGCGCACTCCCAGTCACGGGTGGGGCCGAAGATCTTCTCGCAGAAGAGTCCGTCCTTCTCCGGCTTCAGGGTGCGGTAGTTGATGGTCTCCGGCTTCTTGACCTCGCCGTAGGACCAGCGGCGGATGTCCTCCGCCGTGGCCAGGCCGATGCGCATCAGGCCGAAAGAGTTGTCAGTGGACATGCTGTTCACGCTCATGCTCCGGTGAACTCCCTTGGTTCAGTGGTTCTCAGGTGACGTCTTGTGGATGCGGGATCGGGCCCGGCTCAGACTTCCTCCACCGAGCTGGGCTCGGCGTGGGAGAGGTCGATGCCCAGCTCCTCGGCGGCGCGGTAGACCTCGTCCTCCGCGTCGCGCATCTCGATGGCCTGGCCGTCGGCGGAGAGGACCTCCACGTTCAGGCAGAGGGACTGCATCTCCTTGATGAGCACCTTGAAGGACTCGGGAACACCCGGCTCCGGGATGTTCTCGCCCTTGACGATGGCCTCGTAGACCTTCACGCGGCCGTGGATGTCGTCGGACTTGATGGTCAGCAGCTCCTGGAGGGTGAACGCCGCGCCGTACGCCTCGAGCGCCCACACCTCCATCTCGCCGAAGCGCTGGCCGCCGAACTGGGCCTTACCGCCCAGCGGCTGCTGCGTGATCATCGAGTACGGGCCCGTGGAACGGGCGTGGATCTTGTCGTCCACCAGGTGGTGCAGCTTGAGCATGTACATGTAGCCCACGGACACCGGGTCCGGGAACGGCTCGCCGGTGCGGCCGTCGAACAGCTGCGCCTTGCCGCTGTCGCTCATGAGACGGTCGCCGTCGCGGGTCACGTTCACGTGGCCGAGCAGGCCCGTGATCTCGTACGCCTCGGCGCCGTCGAACACCGGGGTGGCCACGTTGACCGGACCGGACTGCCGCGGGAAGTTCGGCAGGTCCTTGATCCACTCCGGCTCGCCCTGGATGTCCCAGCCGCGCGAGGCGGCCCAGCCCAGGTGCAGCTCCATGACCTGGCCGAGGTTCATGCGGCCGGGGACGCCGAGCGGGTTCAGCACGATGTCCACCGGGGTGCCGTCCGCCAGGAACGGCATGTCCTCGAGCGGCAGGATCTTCGAGATGACGCCCTTGTTGCCGTGGCGGCCGGCCATCTTGTCGCCGTCGGTGATCTTGCGCTTCTGCGCCACGTAGACGCGCACCAGCTGGTTCACGCCCGGGGGCAGGTCGTCGTCCTCGTCGCGGTCGAAGATGCGCACGCCGATGACGGTGCCGGACTCGCCGTGCGGCACCTTCAGGGACGTGTCGCGGACCTCGCGGGACTTCTCGCCGAAGATCGCGCGCAGCAGGCGCTCCTCCGGGGTCAGCTCGGTCTCGCCCTTCGGGGTCACGCGGCCGACCAGGATGTCGCCGGCCTCCACCTCGGCGCCGATGTGGATGATGCCGCGCTCGTCGAGCTGCGAGAGCACCTCCTCGGACACGTTGGGGATGTCGCGCGTGATCTCCTCGGCGCCCAGCTTGGTGTCGCGGGCGTCGACCTCGTGCTCCTCGATGTGGATCGAGGTGAGGACGTCCTCCGAGACCATGCGCTGGGACAGGATGATCGCGTCCTCGTAGTTCAGGCCCTCCCAGGGCATGAACGCGACGAGGAGGTTCTTGCCGAGCGCGAGCTCGCCGTTGTCCGTGGCGGGACCGTCGGCGATGATGCTCAGCGGCTCCACCCGCTCGCCCTCGGAGACGCGCACCCGCTGGTTGTAGGCGTTGCCCTGGTTCGAGCGGGCGAACTTCATGATCGGGTAGTGCGTGGTGGTGCCGTCGTCGTTCATGACGGTCACCAGGTCCGCGGCCACCTCGGTCACGACGCCGCCCTGGGTGGCCGTCACGGAGTCGCCCGCGTCCACGGCCACGTACTTCTCCATGCCGGTGCCCACGTAGGGGGCCTCGGAGCGGAGCAGCGGCACGGCCTGACGCTGCATGTTCGCGCCCATGAGCGCGCGGTTGGCGTCGTCGTGCTCGAGGAACGGGATCAGGGCGGTGGCCGCCGACACCATCTGGCGCGGGGACACGTCCATGTAGTCGATCTCGTCCACGGTCGAGAGCACGGGCTCGCCGTCGCCGCCGCGCTGGCGGCAGAGCACGAACTCCTCCTCGAACCGGCCGTCCTCATCCACCGGGGCGTTCGCCTGGGCGATCTGGAAGGCCAGCTCGTCGTCGGCGGTCAGGTAGTCCACGGTGTCCGTGACCCGGCCGTCGACCACGCGGCGGTACGGGGTCTCGATGAAGCCGAAGGAGTTGATCCGGCCGAAGGTCGCCAGCGACCCGATGAGGCCGATGTTCGGGCCTTCCGGGGTCTCGATGGGGCACATGCGGCCGTAGTGCGACGGGTGGACGTCACGGACCTCCATGCCGGCACGGTCGCGGGACAGGCCGCCCGGGCCGAGCGCGGACAGGCGACGCTTGTGCGTCAGGCCGGCCAGCGGGTTGTTCTGGTCCATGAACTGGGACAGCTGCGAGGTGCCGAAGAACTCCTTGATCGCCGCCACCACGGGGCGGATGTTGATCAGGGTCTGCGGGGTGATCGCCTCGACGTCCTGGGTGGTCATGCGCTCGCGCACGACGCGCTCCATGCGGGACAGGCCGGTGCGGATCTGGTTCTCGATCAGCTCGCCCACCGCACGGATGCGACGGTTGCCGAAGTGGTCGATGTCGTCGATCTCCACGCGCACATCCACCGGCTCGCCGTCGCGCGTGCCCTTGATGACGGTCTCGCCGGCGTGCAGCGCGGCGATGAAGTGCACCATCTGGACGATGTCGTCCTCGGTGAGCACAGACGCGTTGGGGTCGCCGAGGTGCACGTCCACGCCGAGCTTGCGGTTGAGCTTGTAGCGGCCCACCTTGGCGAGGTCGTAGCGCTTCGGGGTGAAGTACAGGTTGTTCAGCAGCGTCTGCGCGGCGTCGACGGCGGCCGGCTCGCCCGGGCGCAGCTTGCGGTAGATGTCGAGCAGGGCCTCGTCCTGGTCCGCGGTGCCGTCCTTCTCGAGGGTGGCGCGGATGGAGTCGTAGTGGCCGAACTCCTCCAGGATGCGGGACTCGGTCCAGCCCATGGCCTTGAGCAGCACCGTCACGGGCTGCTTGCGCTTGCGGTCGAGGCGGACGCCGACCTGGTCACGCTTGTCCACCTCGAGCTCGAACCAGGCGCCGCGCGAGGGGATGATCTTCGCGGAGAAGATCTCCTTGTCCGAGGTCTTGTCCGGGGTGCGCTCGAAGTAGGCGCCCGGGGAGCGGACCAGCTGGGAGACGACGACGCGCTCGGTGCCGTTGATGATGAACGTGCCGTTGCGGGTCATCAGCGGGAAGTCGCCCATGAAGACGGTCTGCTGCTTGATCTCGCCGGTCGTGTTGTTCATGAACTCGGCCTTGACGTACAGCGGGGCGGAGAAGGTCGCGTCGCGATCCTTGCACTCCTCCTCCGTCATCTTCGCGTCGGCGAACTCGGGCTCGGCGAAGGACAGGGACATGGTGCCCTGGAAGTCCTCGATCGGGGAGATCTCCTCGAAGATGTCCGTCAGTCCCGAGGTGACGGGCACGGAGTGGTCGTCGGCGGCCAGGGCGGCGTCCACGCGCGCGGCCCACCGCTCATTGCCGATCAGGCGGTCGAACGACTCGGTCTGCAGCGCCAGCAGGTCCGGCACGTCCAGCGGCTCGGAGATCTTGGCGAAGGAGACGCGTCCGGCGGAGGCGCCGGATCGCGGGGAGACGGTAGCGGTTTCGTTGGAGGTGCTCGAGGCGACCACGTAGGATCCTTCCACAGGCCTTCTGGGTTCCGTTCGCTCCCCTGCCGCGAGACGGCGGCGCCGGCCCACCGCTATATGAAGGCCGTGCGGAACCGTGCGGGCCACGGCGGGACGCGAGGTCCTGCGGGCGGCACGGAACAGGGGAGATGCAAAGATCCATCCTATCCGCGCCCGTCGCCCCTGTCCAGCCGGGGGTGCGTGACCCGGGACGCCACGAGGCCCCCGGTCCGCAGCGCGGGTCCGGGGGCCTCGTGAGGAGGCGTGATGCGGCTCAGGCCGCGATCATCACTTGAGGGTGACGGTGGCGCCGGCGCCCTCGAGCTGCTCCTTGGCCTTCTCGGCGGTCTCCTTGTTGACGCCCTCGAGGATGGGCTTGGGAGCGCCGTCCACCAGGTCCTTGGCCTCCTTCAGGCCGAGGGAGGTGAGGGCGCGCACCTCCTTGATGACGCCGATCTTCTTGTCGCCGGCGGCCTCGAGGACGACGTCGAACTCGTCCTTCTCCTCGGCGGCGGCGGCCTCGGCACCACCGGCGGCACCGCCGGCGGCGGCCACGGCCACGGGGGCGGCGGCGGTGACGTCGAACTTCTCCTCGAACGCCTTGATGAACTCGGACAGCTCGATGAGGGTCAGCTCCTCGAACGCGGCGAGCAGCTCTTCGGTGGTCAGCTTGGCCATGATGGCTCCTTTACGGGTACGTCTTGACTACGTGTGAAGTGGTGGGCCGTGCAGCCCGGGGCGGACTGCTCAGGCAGCCTCGCCCTGCGCGGCGCGCAGCGCCTCGACCGTGCGGACGGTCTTGGACAGCGGCGCCTGGAACAGGGCGGCAGCCTTGGACATGCTGCCCTTCATCGCGCCGGCGAACTTGGCCAGCAGCACCTCGCGGGACTCGAGGTCCGCGAGCTTCTTGATGCCGGCCTCGTCCAGGGGCTGGCCATCCATGTAGCCGCCCTTGAGCACGAGCTTCTCGTGATCCTTGGCAAAGTCACGCAGGGCCTTCGCGACGTTGACCGGGTCCCCGGTCACGAACGCGATCGCGGTGGGACCGGACAGGTGAGCCTCGAGGCCCTCCAGACCGGCGTCCTTGGCCGCGATCTCGGCCAGCGTGTTCTTCGCCACGGCGTAGGTCGCGTCCTGACGGATGGAGTCGCGCAGCTGCTTGAGCTCCGTCACCGTCAGGCCACGGTATTCCGTCAGAACAGCGGCGCTGGACTCACGGAACAGGTCCGTGAGCTCAGCCACCGCCGACTCCTTCGCGGACGTCGCCATGGCACTCCTCTCGATGATGCGTGGGAACCGCCACCCCGAGACGAGAAAGCGCCCCGTGCAGATGCACGGGGCGCAGCAGGAGCATCGACGCGGCCGGACCCGGAGGGTCGACGTGCGGATGCGAGCGTGGCTCACGTTCACCTGCGCGGGCCGTCTCCGTCAGGGAGATCCTTCGGTGGGCTCTGCCCGGAGGCAGGGCACCACGACCGGCGGTCTTCGGTAGGCACCAGCGTACACGTCCGGGGCGGGCCCGCAAAATCGACCCGGGACGACGCCGGCCGGTCGTCCCCGCTGCGGGGACGACCGGCCGACGTCGTGGGCCCCGATCACCGGGGCCGCGTGGCTCAGAGCTCGGAGGAGTCCACCGAGGTCACGTTCGGGTCCATGGGCACGCCCGGGCCGAAGGTGGTGGCCACGGTGGCCTTGGAGATGTAGCGGCCCTTGGAGGAGGACGGCTTCAGACGCAGGACCTCCTCGAGGGCTGCGGCGTAGTTCTCCACCAGGGCCTTGGCCTCGAAGGAGGTCTTGCCGATGATGAAGTGCAGGTTGGAGTGCTTGTCGACGCGGAAGTCGATCTTGCCGCCCTTGATGTCGGCCACGGCCTTGGCCACGTCCGGGGTCACGGTGCCGGTCTTGGGGTTCGGCATCAGGTTGCGGGGGCCGAGCACCTTGCCCAGACGGCCGACCTTGCCCATGAGCTCCGGGGAGGCCACGGCGGCGTCGAAGTCCACCCAGCCCTCGGAGATCCGGGCGATCAGGTCGTCGTCGCCCACGACGTCCGCGCCGGCGGCGCGGGCGGCCTCGGCGCGGTCACCGGTGGCGAACACGACGACGCGCGCGGTCTTGCCGGTGCCGTGGGGCAGGCTCACGGAGCCGCGGACCATCTGGTCGGCCTTGCGGGGGTCGACCGAGAGGCGGAGGGCCACCTCCACGGTGGCGTCGGTCTTGGAGGGGTTGGTCTCCTTGGCGAGGCGGATCGCCTCCACCGGCGAGTACAGATCCTCGCCGATCGCGGCCTTGGCCGCCTTGTATGCCTTGCTGCGCTGTGCCATCTGCGTTCTTCTCCTTGTGCAGTCGTGGTCTGCGGACCGCGCTCGGCCCTGCCACTGGAAGGGGGTGGGGGTGGGCGTCAGCCCTCGACGGTGATGCCCATCGAGCGGGCGGTGCCCGCGATGATCTTGGCGGCGGCCTGGACGTCGTTGGCGTTCAGGTCCTCCATCTTGGTCTGGGCGATCTCCTCGCACTGGGCCTGGGTCAGCGTGCCGACCTTGGCCGTGTGCGGGGTGGCGGAGCCCTTGGCGACGCCGGCGGCCTTCTTGATGAGCTCGGCGGCCGGCGGGGTCTTGGTCACGAAGGTGAACGAGCGGTCCTCGTACACGGTGATCTCGACCGGGACCACGTTGCCGCGCTGCGACTCGGTGGCGGCGTTGTACGCCTTGCAGAACTCCATGATGTTCACGCCGTGCTGGCCCAGGGCGGGGCCGATGGGCGGGGCCGGGTTGGCGGCGCCGGCCTGGATCTGAAGCTTGATCAGACCGGTGACCTTCTTCTTGGGAGCCATGAGTGGATCCTTCTCTCACTGGGGGACCCTCGGCGCAGGAGCGCACCGGGGGCGGTGGCCGCCGTGGCGCGGCGGCCGGTGCCGCGTCCGGGCCGGCAGGCGGCCGGCCCGGTGCGGAAGCGTCGGGTGTCCTCAGATGGCCTTGGTCACCTGGTTGAAGGACAGCGTCACGGGGGTCTCGCGCTCGAAGATCGAGACGAGCACCACGAGCTGCTGGGCCTCCGGCTTGATCTCGGAGATCGTGGCCGGGAGGGTCTCGAACGGGCCGTCATTGACGGTGACCGACTCGCCGACCTCGAAGTCCACGTGGATCGCGGGGGCGGCGGGCGCGCCGGACTCGGCCGCGGCGGGGACGGCCAGGCCGGCCTTCTCGGCGGCGCGGGCGGCCTCCTGGATCACGGACGGGGCGAGCATGTCGTACACCTCGTCCAGGCTGAGCGGCTGCGGGTGGTGGGCGTCGTTGCCCACGAAGCCCGTGACGCCCGGGGTGTGCCGCACGACGCCCCACGAGGCGTCGTCGAGGTCCATGCGGACGAGCACGTAGCCCGGGATGCGCACGCGCGAGACGATCTTGCGCGTGGTGTTCTTGATCTCCACGACCTCCTCCATGGGGACCTCGATCTCGTAGATCGAGTCCTCCATGTCCTGGGTCAGGATGCGGGCCTCGAGGTTCGTCTTCACGCGCTTCTCGTAGCCGGCGTAGGTGTGGACGACGTACCAGTCGCCGGGCTGGCGGCGCAGGCGGGTGCGCAGCTCCTCGGCGGGGTCCACGGCGGGCTCGTCGTCGGACTGCTCCTCGACGGGGGTCGGCGCGTCCTCGCCCTCGGCGACGGCCAGGTCGGCCTCCTGCACGGTGGCCTCGGCGGTCTCGTCACCGCTGCCGGCGGGCTCGTCCAGGGCGTCCTCGACGGGCGTGCCGGCGTCCTGCGCGGTCTCCTCGGCCACGGCGTCCTCCGACATCGGGACGGACTCCTCGGCGGGCTGACGATCCAGTTCCTGCTCGGACACGGTTCCTGCTTTCTGCTGACGGACGGCGGGCCCTGCCGTCGGGGAGGGCCCTCACGGGCGTGCGGGGGACGCGTCCTGCGACGTCGGGACCGTCCGCGCCGGGCTCAGAGGCCGCCGGCGCCGAACAGGAGACCCGCCACGGTGCCGAACACCCAGTCCAGCCCCATGACCAGCAGGATCATGAACGCCACGAAGGCGAGCACCACTCCGGTCGTGCGCAGCAGCTCCTCGCTCGTGGGGGTGACGACCTTGCGGAGCTCGTCCACCACCTGGCGCAGGAACAGCGCGATCCGCGCGAACAGCCCGCGACGCTGCCTGCTCGGCGTGGGGGCGGGCCCCCCGCCGTTCGCCGCCATCTCAGTCACGTGGCCTCACTCGTCGGATCGCCGAATCGCTTTCTACACGTCCGATGCCGAGCACGAGGCCCGGCATCGAGCAGGGCAGACAGGACTCGAACCTGCAACCTGCGGTTTTGGAGACCGCTGCGCTACCAATTGCGCCACTACCCTTCGAACCGACGGAGCCGACCGAACCCTCGCGGGATCGACCGCGAACGCGGTACCGGAGATCCAGGATACGCCATCGGGCGGCGGGAGTCGAACGGGCCCCGGGCAGTCAGTACCCTGGCAGGACGGAGCCCCGCTCCGCCCCGCCCTCCCCGTCGAGCTCGAAGAAGGTCCTCATGGCCGCGCCCGCCCGCCGCGTCTCCGCCCGTCTGTCCGCCATCGCGCCCTCCGCCACCCTCGCCGTCGACGCCCGCGCCAAGGAGCTCAAGGCCGCCGGGCGCCCGGTGATCGGCTTCGGCGCCGGCGAGCCCGACTTCCCCACCCCGGACTACATCGTGGAGGCCGCCGTCGCCGCGGCCCGGGACCCGAAGAACCACCGCTACTCCCCCGCCGCCGGCCTGCCCGAGCTGCGCGAGGCGATCGCGGCCAAGACGCTGCGCGACTCCGGCGTGTCCCTCGAGGCCGCCCAGGTGCTCGTGACCAACGGCGGGAAGCAGGCCGTGTACAACGCCTTCGCCGCCCTGCTGGACCCGCAGGACGAGGTGCTCGTCCCCGCCCCCTACTGGACCACCTACCCGGAGGCGATCCGCCTGGCCGGCGGCGTGCCGGTCGAGGTGTTCGCCGGCCCCGAGCAGGGCTACAAGGTCACCGTGGACCAGCTCGACGAGGCCGTCACGGACCGCACCAAGGTGCTCCTGTTCGTCTCCCCCTCCAACCCCACCGGCGCCGTGTACTCCCCCGAGGAGACGGCGGCGATCGGCCGGTGGGCACGGGAGCGGGGGCTGTGGGTGGTCACCGACGAGATCTACGAGCACCTGACCTACGACGGCATGCCGTTCACCTCGATCGTCCGCGCCGTGCCCGAGCTGGCGGAGCAGTCCGTGATCCTCAACGGCGTCGCCAAGACCTACGCCATGACGGGCTGGCGCGTCGGGTGGATGGCCGGCCCGCTGGACGTGGTCAAGGCCGCCACGAACCTGCAGTCCCACGCCACCTCGAACGTGGCCAACGTGTCGCAGCGGGCCGCGCTGGCCGCCATCGCCGGCCCGTTGGACGCCGTGGCGGAGATGAAGACGGCGTTCGACCGCCGGCGCCGGGCCATGGTCGAAGCCATGGACGCCGTGCCGGGCTTCCACTGTCCCACCCCGCAGGGTGCGTTCTACGCGTACGTGGACGTGCGGGAGGCGCTCGGGAAGACCTACCGCGGCGACGTCACCCCCACGACGTCGGCCGAGCTGGCCGCCTTCATCCTCGACGAGGCGGAGGTCGCCGTGGTCCCCGGCGAGGCGTTCGGCCCGTCCGGCTACCTGCGACTGTCCTACGCGCTGGGCGATGCGGACCTCGCCGAGGGCGTCGAGCGCATCCGCGCCCTGCTCAGCGCCTGAGCCGCACACCCCGCCCCTGAGCCCCGCGACGCCGCGTGCCGCGGGGCTCAGGCGTATCCGCGGCGCGCGGCCCAGCGGGTCAGCTCGTGGCGGTTGGAGAGCTGGAGCTTGCGCAGCACGGAGGACACGTGGGTCTCGACCGTGCGGTCCGAGATGAACAGCTCCGCCCCGGCCTCCCGGTAGGTGTAGCCGCGGGCAATCAGCCGCATGACCTCCCGCTCCCGTGCCGAGAGCCGGTCGAGGTCCTCGTCGGGGGCCGCAGCCCCGCTCGCCGCCGCGGCGGGGACGAGCGGGGGCGCGGGCGCCGTGCCGCGGAAGGCGTCGAGGACGAACCCGGCCAGCCGGGGCGAGAACACGGCGTCGCCGTCGGCCACGCGGACCGCCGCGTCCGCCACCTCGGCGCCGGAGGCCGTCTTGGTGATGTAGCCGCGGGCCCCCGCACGGATCACGGCGACGACGTCCTCGGCCGCGTCCGAGACGGACAGGGCCAGGAACCGCTGCGCGGGTCGGCGCGCGAGGACACGCTCGGCCACCTCCGCTCCCCCGCCGCCGGCCCCGCCGGGCAGGTGCACGTCCAGCAGCACCACATCCGGCGCCAGGTCCAGCACGGCGCGGACGGCCTCGTCCACGTCCCCGGCCTCACCGACGATGGCCAGTCGGTCCGGGTCCAGGTCGGCGCGCAGGCCGGAGCGGAAGATCGCGTGGTCGTCCACGATGACGGCCGTGCGCGGGGCGGGGTCGGTCATGGGTGCTCCTGTCCGGTGCGCGCTCGCGCACCCTCGGGCTCGGTCAGGGTCAGGTGGACCTCGGTGCCGCCCGGGCCGGACCGGATGCGGGCGGTCCCGCCGGCACGCTCCATGCGGCCGACGATCGACTCCCGCACGCCGAGCCGGTCGGCCGGGACCGTGGGCAGGTCGAAGCCGGGGCCGCGGTCCCGGACGAACACCTCCGCGACGGTGCGGCCGCGCTCGTCCTCACCGGCCTCCGCGAAGACCTGCGCGTCGCCGGCGTGCCGGACCGCGTTCTGCATGGCCTCGCGCGCCGCGGCCGCGAGCGGCTCGAGCCACGCCCCCGCGGCCCGCCCCACGGCCACGACCTCCACCCGGGCCCCGTGGGCGTCCTCGACGGCGGCGGCGTGCTGTTCGAGCGCCTCCGCCAGGGAGTGCGGGCCGCCGCGGGAGTCCAGGGCGAGGAACTGACGCAGCTCACGCTCCTGGGCGCGGGCCACCCGGGCCACCGCGTCCGCGTCCTGGGCGCGCCGCTGGATGAGGGCGAGGGACTGCAGCACCGAGTCGTGCAGGTGCGCCGCGATCTCGGCGCGCTGGGCCTGCACCGCGAACGCGGTCCGCTCCGCGTCGCGTCGGCGCAGCCAGGCCAGGACGTAGGGCATGGCCACCAGCGCCGCGCCGGCGAGCATCGCGACGGCGGCCAGCAGAGCCCGCCACAGCTCGCCCGAGCTCACGGCGCCCAGGACGATGGCCAGCACCGCCAGCAGCACGAGGGCCGTGCCGAGCACGAGGCGGACCAGTCGTCCGCTCCGCCCGGCCCGGGGCCCGCCCGCCAGGTCGAGCTGCATCCAGGCCAGGCCGAGGCCGATCACGAGGACGGCCACCGGGCCCACGAGCGCCCAGTCGACGGCGAGGCCGAGGCCGTCCGCGACGGTCAGCACGCCCACGCCGAGCACCACGGCGGCCAGCAGCACCGGCCAGCCGCCCTCGCGCACCCGCTCGAGCACCTCGGGGGCGCGACCACGCAGGGTGGGGGCGTCGGCGGCAGGAGCGCCGTCCGGACCCTCCTCCGGCATGAGCAGCCAGAGCCACACGTACAGGGCCAGGCCCGCGCCGCCCAGCAGGCTCAGCAGCGCCAGGGCCGCGCGGACGCGGCCGGCGGGCATCCCGAGGTGCCGGGCGAGCCCCGCGGCGACGCCGGACACCGGACGGTCGGCCCCGTGCCGCATCAACGGCGGACGCGGGGCCGGCGCGGGCGCGGACGGGGTGGGCATGTCCCCATCCTGCCGCGTCGGACGGGGCGGCACATCCGGGGAGGATTCCGGGAGTTCCCGGATGGGCGGGGACCGGAGGCGGACGAGAATGGAGACATGACGAGCACACCCGACCCGTTCACCGGCCCCGGCCCCCACGTCGTCCCCGACGGAGCCGCCGCGGGCGAGACCGGCCCCGACGGACTGGACGCTCTGCCGGGCTGGCTGCGCCGCGCCGTCCTGAGCTGGGGCGTGCGCCGCTCGCCGGCCTCGTGGGTCGGCGGGGTGCTCGGCGGGGTGGCCGAGCGCTACCGCATCGACCCGCTGCTCGCCCGCGGCGTGTTCGTCGCCGTGTGCATGATCTCCGCGGGTCTGGGCCTGCTGGCCTACGCGGCCGCCTGGGCCGTGCTCCCCGACGCCGACGGACGCGTGCAGTTCGGCCGCCTGCGCCGCGGGGAGTGGCAGGACGCCACCGTGGCCATCGGCGTGATCGGGGCGATCGGCGCCCTCAACCTGCTGCTCGGCGCCGGGTTCACCCTCATCGCCCCGGCCGTGGGCGGCCCCGGCTCCCTCGTGGGCCTGGGCGCGCTGGCCGTGCTCGTCTGGTGGCTCGTGACCCGCTGGGACGGCCGGGCGCAGGCCCGCGTGGCCCCGGGCCGGGTCCCCGACGCCGACCAGCCCGCCCACGCCGTGCCGCGCCCGGCCTGGTACGTCGGCGGAGGTCCGCGCGAGCGGGCGGCCGAGGTCACCGACCCGCACGGCTTCCGCCCCGAATGGATCGACCCCGCGACCGGCACCTGGCGCGACCACGTCCACTCCCGCGAGCGGCGAGCCGCGACGCGCCTGGCCGAGGAGGCCCCGCGGGCGGCCACCGCCCCGACCGGCTCGGGGTCCGCAGCCACGGCCGCGAAGCCGCGCCTCGGGCCGATCGCGCAGGCCGCCACCTACGTCGGGGCCGTCCTCGCCGCGCTCGCCGCCCTCGGGATCAGCCTGCTGCTCGGCGTCGGTCCGACCCCCACGCTGCTGGCCGTGCCGATGCTCGTGGCCGCGCTCGCGGTGATCGCCCCCGTCATGCTGGGCACTCTGCTCAGCGGCCGTCGTCCCGGCACCCTCGGCCCGGCGAGCGGCATCCTCGTGGGTGCGACGGCCCTCCAGGTCGCCGTCCTCGTGGCCCTCGGCTGACCCGCCGCCCGTCGCCCGTCCCCTGACGCGACGCGGCGGGCACGCCTAGGGTAGTGCCGACCCCCACGAGAACGCCCGAGAGGACCCCATGCGCGTCGGAATGCTCACCTCCGGAGGCGACTGCCCCGGCCTGAACGCCGTCATCCGCTCCGCCGTCCTGCACGGCATCAAGTCGTACGACATGGAGATGGTGGGCATCCGCAACGGATGGTCCGGCCTGATCGAGAAGGACGTCGAGGACCTGCCCCGCTCCCGCGTGCGCGGCCTGGCCCGCACCGGCGGCACCATCCTCGGCACCTCGCGCACGCACCCCTACGACGCGGAGGGCGGCGGCCCGGAGAACATGCTCCGCAACCTGCGCGAGCTGGACATTGACGCCGTCATCGCCATCGGCGGCGAGGGCACCCTGGCCGGCGCGAACCGCCTGGCCGCGGACGGGCTGCCGATCGTGGGCGTGCCCAAGACGATCGACAACGACCTGCAGGGCACCGACTACACGTTCGGCTTCGACACGGCCGTGCAGATCGCCACGGACGCCATGGACCGGCTGCGCACCACGGGTGAGTCCCACCACCGGTGCATGGTCGCCGAGGTCATGGGCCGCCACGTCGGCTGGATCGCCCTGCACTCGGGCATGGCCGCCGGCGCCCACGCGATCCTCATCCCCGAGGTCCGCACCCCCATGTCCCAGGTCGCCGAATGGGTGCAGCAGGTCCACGACCGCGGTCGCTCCCCGCTGGTCGTGGTGGCGGAGGGCTTCATCCCCGAGGGCCACGACGACCCGCTGGCCGAGGCCGGCGTCGAAGCGTCCGGCCGGCCGCGTCTGGGCGGCATCGGCGAGTGGGTGACCCGCGAGATCGAGGAGATGACGGGCATCGAGACGCGCAGCACCATCCTGGGCCACATCCAGCGCGGCGGCGCCCCCACCGCCACGGACCGCGTGCTCTCCACGCGCTTCGGCATGGGCGCCGTCGACCTCGTCGCCCAGCGCCGCTGGGGACAGATGGTGGCGGCCAACGGCACGGAGATCATCTCCATCCCCATGAGCGCCGCCCTCAAGGGCCTCAAGAAGGTGCCGGTCTCCCGCTACGAGGAGGCGAAGATCCTGTTCGGCCGATGAGACCTGACCACCCCGCCGTCGGCGTGCTGGCCCTCGGGCTGGCGCGTCGGCTCGGCCTGCCCGACACCGCGCTCCTACCCGACGACGCCCCCACGGCGGGCGCCGAGCCGCGCCGCCTCGAGGTGGCCCGGCAGGGCGTGGCCGCGGCAGAGGTGCTGGCCCTGCCCTGGGCCACCGTCGTGGCGGGGCCGGCGTGGTTCACGCGTGCCTGCCGCGGCGTGCCCGCCGAGGCGCTGGGCGTGGAGTCGGCCCTGCTGCGGACGGCGGTGCGGGCGGCCACCGGGGAGGCCGTGCGCTCGCGCGGCGAGTTCACGCTCTACGCGGCCGAGGAACCGCCGCCGGTCGACCCCTCGCGCACCGTCGCCGTGTCCCACGACCCCGCCCACGTCCACGCCGTGGCCGCGCGGGCCCCCGCGGACGACGTGGCCGAGGCGGGTGTCCTCTCCTGGGAGTCCTTGGCCGCGCTCGTTCCCGACGACGGCGCGGGACGGGCGATCGAGGCCCCGGTGGCGGCGGCGGGGTATCACGTGACGGGCGGCGTGCTGGCCTCGCTGGGCACCCTCACCCCACCGCGGCTGCGCGGTCGTGGGCTCGGCCGCTACGCGGTGGCCGTGGCGATGGACCGGGCGGCGCTGGAGGGGCTGCTGCCGTTCGCCGAGGTGCCGGCGGGCCACACGGCCGCGCACCACGTGGCAATCGCCGTCGGGCTGGAGGCGGCGGGCACGCGGACCGTCCTCGCGCTGGACTGAGCCGGAGAGTCGGTCAGCGCAGGCGGCCCACGCCGCGCGGTCGGCCGACGACCTGCCCGGCGTCCGGGGACACGAGCGGCTCCTGGCTCGCGGCGATCCAGCCGCCCTCGGCGGCACCGTCCTCGCCGGGAGCGTCCTCGCGGACCAGCAGCTCGGCGTCCACGGGCACCGTGCGCTTGAGCAGCGCCAGGGCGACGGCGCCCGCCTCATGGTGCTGGGCCGCGGCGGTGACCGTCCCCACCGGACGGGCGGCGGCGCGGGCCTCGGGCGTGTCCTCGGCCGGCCGGAGGATCACGGGGGCACCGTGCTCGGGGAGCGCGTGGACGGAGCCGTCCAGGAGCAGGCGGGTGAGGCGGCGGGGCGGGCGGCCCAGGTTGTGCACGCGCGCCACGGTCTCCTGACCGCGGTAGCAGCCCTTCTCGAGGTGCACGGCGGTGCGCAGCAGGTCCAGCTCGTGCGGGATCGCGCGATCGTCCACGTCGAGGGCCCGGCGGGGGCGGCCGGCCTCGATGCGCAGCGCCTCGGCCGCCGTCGTGCCCGCCAGGGACCAGCCCGCGAGCGCGCCCGTGCCGAGTGCGCGGACGGTGGCCTCGAGGTCGGCCCGGGTGACGAGGTACTCGCGCCAGGCCCAGTCCGCCCCCGGGTGGGCCTCGGGATCCGGATCGGCCGTGTAGGCCCAGCCGCCCGCCCCGACGCGGGGCCACGGGTCCAGCCACACGGTGCGGTCCTCCCAGCCGGGCACGGGCGCGGTGGCACCCACGACGGCGACCGCAGCGGTGTGGTCCCGCAGCGTGACGTCGTGGGAGAAGCGCATCGAGGTGAGCCACGCGGCCAGGCCCGGGCCGTCCTCGCGGTCCGTGACGAGCCAGGCCGCGGCGCCGTCCTCGAGGAGGTGGGCGGCGTGCTCGATCCGCCCCTGCACGTCGAGGAAGAGGATCTCGGTGCTCGTGCCGGGGGGCAGCGTCTCGACGTGCTGCGTGCCGAGCGTGTGCAGCCAGCTCAGCCGGTCCGGGCCGGACACGGAGAGCACGGCGCGGTGGGAGAGGTCGACCAGGGCGCGGCCCCGGGCGAGGGCGCGCTGCTCGGGCAGGGGACGACCGTAGTGCGCGGCGACGCCGCCGTCCGGGCCGCGGCCCTCGACGGCGCCGCCGGCCGGCCCCTGCGGCTCGGCCACGGCCAGGTCCAGCAGCGGGCTGCGGGAGGCCGTCACGACTGCTCCCCGTGCTTCCGCCCGCCGGCGCCGCGAGGACGCTCGGCCCCCGGGGCGAGCCGACCCTCGGCCGCGCTCGGCATGCGGTCCAGGATGGCGGAGGCGTGCGCCTGGAGCTCGGCACCCGCGGCGTCCGCGACGTCCCAGCGCCAGAACAGCTGCCCGTTCACGAGACCGGCCATGCGTGTGGCCCGGTGGTACGGCCCGGCGGCGGAGCCGCGCAGGATCGCGTCCGTGGCCAACTGCAGCTGCGGGCCCTTGATGCGGCCGTAGTACAGCTCGGCCAGCGAGCCCGGATGCGTGATGGTGGCGGTCAGGCCGAAGCCCTGGTCGCCGGCGCGCAGCCCCTCGACGTCCTCGGCGGAGCGGAACGCGGGGACGATGTCCGCCGGGCGCATGCCGGGGCCGACGTCGCCGTCGCGCCGCTCCCGGTCCACCTGCCAGAAGCCGGACTCCACGGTCAGCGGACGCAGCAGCGTGCCGTCCGCCTCGCACAGCCATGATTCCGCGCGGTACTCCACGAACGGCAGACCGTGCTCGGTGAAGTCCACCCGCTGGTAGAAGATCTCAGTGTCGGCGGAGCCGTCGCCGAGGCGGCCCTGGCCCTCCCAGCTGCCGATGAGCCAGGACAGGGGGGCGAGCTCTGGGGTGAGGTCGTACGGGAGTTCAGTCGCCATGGCAGATCACGGCGCGGCCCGCCAGCGGGCCGCGCGTCCTCAGCGCTGGCCCTTGAAGAGGCCGTTGATGACGACCGCGGCGACGGCGGCCATGCCCAGGCCGGCCAGGACCACGAGGGCCAGGAAGAAGATCTCGAGCGCAAGAAGGGTATCCATGCGGGACATCCTACCGAGCGGGTCGGACCTGTCAGGCCAGGAAGCCCACCATGACGTGCGCCACGACGCCGGCCGCTCCCACGGGCGCCAACGCGAGGGCGTAGCCCGCCCGGCGCGGGCGCAGGGTGGTGCCCACCGGCCGGTCCTCGGGCCGCGGCCGCGACGACGGCGCCGTGGCGGCGGTCAGGGACACCAGCACGGCCACCGCGAGCGCCGCGGCCATGACGGCCGGCCGGTCCCGGGCGCCCACGCCGGCCAGCGCGGAGACGGGCCACGCGAGCACCGTGCTGAGGGGGATGACCACGAGCGCCAGGACTCCCGGCCGGCCCTGCATCCACGGGGTGAGGCCGACGAGGGAGACCGCGGCCACCGTGACTGCCAGGGTGATGACCAGCCCGGCGACCGCGGGGGTGTCGCTCCAGCGTGAGACGGCCACCCAGCACGCTGTCACGACGGCCACGAACGCCCCGCCCATCGTGGCGACGGTGGACTCGAGGCGCAGCGGCCGGCCGGTCCCGCGCACCAGCTGGACGACGAACGAGGCCATGGTGCTCCAGGCGACGACGACGGCGAGCGGCTCGAAGAGCGTCCAGGCCCCGCTGTGGCCGTCCTCGAGCGGCGGCCACAGCAGCATGAGCAGCACCGCGATGCCCCCGGCGACGGCCAGGGTGACGCTGAGCGAGAGGCGCGCGGGCGCCCCCATCTGCCGCGGCCAGCCCCAGGCGATGACCAGGATCACGACGGCGGCGGCGAGGGCGGCGGGGACCGGGCCCAGCAACGCGGCACCGCCCAGGACGAGGGCGGCGACGGCCGCACTCAGGGCCATGGACAAGCGCATCACCTGCCCCATCCTGCCAGGTGCGCACCGGCTCGGCCCTGGGCGGGCGACGGCGGGGCGCACCTCGCGGGCCACCGTCCTCCTTCCGTAGGGTGGCCGGCATGGCCGAACACCCCACCCCCACGACCTCCGACGCCGACGAAACGCCGCGCGTCGTCACCCCGCGCCCGGAGGAGGCGAGCGCCGTCCTGGACCTGGCCGACCGCGCCGGGGCGGCGGACGGTCATCCCCCGCTGTCGGACCAGACGCGCGTGCTGCTCGCCCGCGGCGGGCAGCTCTGGTGGGGGGCCACCCGGGGCCCGGACGGCGCGATCGACGGGGCGGCCGTGCTCGTGCCCGAGGGCGCGGCGGCGGTGCTCGAGCTCGTCGTCGACCCGACCGCACGCCGCACCGGCCGGGGGACGGTCCTGGCCGACGCCGCGGCCGCCGCGGTCCGGGACCTGGCGCGGGAGGAGACCACGAGCGTCTGGGCCCACGGCATGCTCCCGGGGGCGGTCCGGCTCGCCCGGCGGCACGGCCTCGAGCCCGTCCGCGAGCTGCGCCGGATGCGCCTGTCGCACGCGGCGCTCGCGGCCCTGCCGGAGGTGCGGCTAGCCGACGGGGTGGCCCTGCGCGGCTTCGTCCCCGGCCAGGACGAGCAGGCCTGGCTGGACGTGAACGCCGCCGCCTTCGCGGACCACCCCGAACAGGGCAGCCTGACCCGCGCCGACCTCGACGACCGCATGGCGGAGGACTGGTTCGACGCCGACGGCCTCCTGCTCGCCGCCCGCGAGGCGGACGGGCGGCTGCTCGGCTTCCACTGGACGAAGGTGGAGCCGGATGCCGGAGCCGACGGCCCGCGCGTCGGGGAGGTGTACGCCGTGGGCGTCTCCCCCGACGCCCAGGGCCTCGGCCTCGGTCGGGCCCTGACGCTGGCGGGGCTGCACCGGATGGCGGAGCAGGGAGTCGACGTCGTGGACCTGTACGTGGACGCGGACAACACGGCCGCCGTCGCGCTCTACGCGTCCCTCGGCTTCGAGCTGTTCGCCGCCGACGCCCAGTACCGCCGCCCCTGAGACCCTCGGGCGGGGACCGGCCGGGCACATCCCGGCGGCCTCGTATCCTGGTGAGGCCGGCCCCCGTGGGGTCGGCCACGCCCCGTGCCCTGCCCCAGCAGTCGTCGCGGCCGCCGCACCCCGAGAGGAACCCGCCCCATGCCTTCGTCCCACGCCGACCGCGTCGCCCGCTGGTCCACGGAGGACCGCGCCTCGGAAGGCCCCCGCGCCGAGGTGCTGGCCGCCGGCATGCTGCCGTGGCGCCGCGTGCCCGGCGGCCTCGAGGTGATGGTGATCCACCGGCCCCGCTACGACGACTGGTCGTGGCCCAAGGGCAAGCTCGATCCGGGTGAGACGCTGCCGGAGTGCGCGGTGCGCGAGCTGCGCGAGGAGGTCGGCCTGGAGCTGCGGCCGGGCATCCCGCTGTGCGTGACCGCGTACGAGGTGCCCGGCAAGCGGGGCGTACGTCAGAGCAAGGAGGTCTGGTACTGGGCCGCCGAGGTCGACGGCCAGCGCGCCCTCCCCGACGGCGACGAGGTGGACGAGGTCCGCTGGGTCGGGCCGGACGAGGCCCGGCGGCTGCTGACGAACGACTCGGATCGCGAACCGCTCGACCTGCTGCTGCGTGCCGCCTCTCGGGGGCGCCTGCGGACCGTGCCGCTGCTGGTGCTGCGCCACGCCAAGGCCAAGCCCCGCTCCTCGTGGTCCCGCGCCGAGCAGGAGCGTCCGCTGGCGGCGACGGGCCGGCGGCAGGCGCTCGCCGTCGAGGGCCTCGTGGGGGCCTGGCAGCCGGAGCGGCTGGTCTCCTCCCCGTGGCGCCGCTGCGTGGAGACGCTGGCCCCGCTCGTGAAGTCCAGCCGGCTGCCGCTGAAGACCAAGGGCGCCTTCACGGAGACCACGGCCCGGGAGAAGCCCAAGAAGACCCGCAAGGTGATGGCCGAGCTCATGGGCCGCTCCCAGCCCCTGGTCGTGTGCACGCACCGGCCGGTGCTGCCGACGCTGTTCGAGGTGATCGAGGACGCGGCCGCCGGCCAGGCGGACCGCGTGCTGCGGGCCCTGCCGACCGAGGATCCGTGGCTGCGGCCCGGCGCCGTGCTCGTGGCGCACCGCGCCCTCGACCTCGACGGCGACGTGGTGGCCGTCGAGGTCTACGACCCCTGGGACGACTGAGCCGCCCGCACAGGCCTCGGCCCGCACGACCGGGCCACCGTTGAGCAGGTCCGCCCCCGGCCCTAGGCTCGGGTCATGGAGAACACCGCCGCCCAGAGCCAGCCTGAGAAGATCGTCCACGAGCGCCTCACGGTGACCCGGGACCCGGACCGACAGCGCTTCGAGCTGCGCCAGGACGGGACGTTCATCGGGTTCCTCGGCTACGACCAGGAGACCGTGCGCGGCGAGGACGGCGAGGACACCGTGGTCCTGCGCCTGCAGCACACCATCATCGACGAGCAGTTCGGCCGCCGCGGCTTTGCCCGCGCCCTCGTGACCATGGTCCTGGACCGGCTGCGCGCGGAGGGTGACCGGATCGTGCCCGAGTGCTCCTACGTGGAGGACTACCTGCGCCGCTACCCCGAGTACCAGGACATGGTGTTCCACGGCTGACCGGGGCAGGGGGCCTGCCCTGCCGGCACCCGCCTCCCTGCCGTCCGGGCCGCGGGCTGGGACGCGGCCCGCCTGCGCCGGGCCGTCGACGACGCTCAGCGCGTCCGCTCGGATCGCTAGAGTGGGCCGGGTGAGCATCCCCACCCCCTACGAGGACCTCCTCGCCGACGTGATGGCCCACGGGGCCGTCAAGACGGACCGGACCGGCACGGGCACGCGCAGCGTGTTCGGCCGCCAGCTGCGCTTCGACCTGGCCGAGTCCTTCCCGCTGATCACCACCAAGCGCGTGCACTTCAAGTCGGTCGCGCTCGAGCTGCTGTGGTTCCTGCGCGGGGACTCGAACGTGCGGTGGCTCCAGGAGCGCGGCGTGCGGATCTGGAACGAGTGGGCGGACGAGGACGGCGAGCTCGGCCCCGTCTACGGCGTGCAGTGGCGCTCGTGGCCCACCCCGGACGGGGGCCACATCGACCAGATCGCCAAGGTCGTGGAGCAGATCCGGACGAACCCCGACTCGCGCCGGCACATCGTCACCGCGTGGAACCCCGCCGAGGTGGACGAGATGGCGCTGCCGCCGTGCCACGCGCTGTTCCAGTTCTACGTCTCCCCCGGTCAGGACGGCGCCCCCGGGCGGCTCTCATGCCAGCTCTACCAGCGCTCGGCGGACCTGTTCCTCGGCGTGCCGTTCAACATCGCCTCGTACGCGCTGCTCACGGTGATGGTCGCCCAGCAGACCGGGCTGACTCCCGGCGAGTTCGTGTGGACCGGCGGGGACGTGCACATCTACGCGAACCACGAGGAGCAGGTGCGCGAGCAGCTCTCCCGCGAGCCGTACCCGTACCCGCGGCTGCGGCTGCGGCGCACCCCCGCGTCGATCTTCGACTACGACTACGAGGACTTCGAGGTCCTCGACTACCGTCACCACCCCACCATCACGGCGCCGATCGCCGTCTGAGCCGAGGATGCGCAGCGACCCCATGAGCCGGGCCACCCGTCCCACCGAGCCCGTGATCGCCATGATCTGGGCCCAGACCCCCGAGCGCGTCATCGGCCGCGACGGCACCATGCCGTGGCACGTCCCCGAGGACCTCGCGCACTTCCGGGCCCACACGCACGGCCACCCCGTGATCATGGGCCGGCGCACGTGGGAGTCGTTCCCGGCGCGCTTCCGCCCGCTGCCCGGGCGCACGAACATCGTGGTCTCCCGCACCCTGACGGCCACCGAGGAGGCCGGCGCGGAGCTGCGGGCCGCGGGCGCCGTCGTCGTGCCGAACTTCGGGGCGGCCCTGGCCGCCGCGGCCGAGGCCGACGGCTGTGACACCGTGTGGGTGATCGGCGGTGCGACGCTCTACGAGCAGGCCCTCGACGTGGCCTCGCGCGCCGAGGTGACCGTGATCGACGCCGACGTCGACGGCGACACGCACGCCCCGCCGCTCGACGCCCGCTGGCGGCGCACCGCCGTCGACCCCGCCCCCGACGCGTGGCTGGACTCCGCCTCCGGCCCGCGCCACCGCTTCGAACGATGGGAACGCGACTGACATGGCCCCGACCGACTCCGACCAGCGTCTGCTCTCCCCGCAGGCGGTCTCGTTCCTCGCGCTCGTCGCCCTGCCCGTGCTGGCGTTCGTGTGCGCCGTGTTCGGGCTGATCCTCGTGCTGCAGGGCAAGACCATCGCCGGGCTGGTGTTCCTGCTCGTGCTGACCCAGGTGTTCGCCGTGGGCGGTCTCATCGCGTGGAACAGGCGGAAGCGTGCGCAGCAGGGCCGCTAGCCTGGAGGGCATGACTTCCGCTGCCCCCGCATCTGTGAACGCCCCCGACGCGGCCGCCGTGCCCACCGTGGGACTGGTCGGCTGGCGCGGCATGGTGGGGTCCGTCCTCCTGCAGCGCATGGCCGAGGAGGGCGACTTCGCCCGCGTCCACCCCGTCTTCTTCTCCACGTCCAACGCCGGCGGTCCCGCGCCCGTGCTCGAGGGCATGGCCGGCGACCCGGGCGTGCTCCAGGACGCGTACGACGTGGACGCGCTCAAGGCCCTGCCCGTGATCCTCACCGCGCAGGGCGGGGACTACACGCAGGCCGTGTACCCGAAGCTGCGCGCCGCCGGCTGGGACGGCATCTGGATCGACGCCGCCTCCACCCTGCGCATGGCGGACACCTCCGTGATCGCGCTGGACCCCGTGAACCGCGGCGTGATCGACGCCGCCCTGGCGAACGGGACGAAGGACTTCATCGGCGGCAACTGCACCGTGTCCTGCATGCTCATGGGCCTGGGTGGCCTGTTCAAGGCGGGCCTGGTCGAGTGGGGCACCGCCATGACCTACCAGGCGGCCTCCGGCGGCGGCGCCCGGCACATGCGCGAGCTGCTCACCCAGTACGCCGAGCTGGGCGGCGCGGTGCGGGCCGAGCTGGCCGATCCGGCGTCGGCGATCCTCGAGATCGACCGCAAGGTGATCGAGCTGCAGCGCGGCGGCCTGGACTCGACGCAGTTCGGCGTGCCGCTGGGTGGCTCGCTGATCCCCTGGATCGACTCCGACCTGGGCGACGGCGTCTCCCGCGAGGAGCGCAAGGCCTACGACGAGACCAACAAGGTGCTCGGACTGACCGGGGCGGACCGGATCCCGTTCGACTCGCTGTGCGTGCGGATCGGCGCCATGCGCTCCCACTCGCAGGCCCTCACCCTCAAGCTCACCCGGGACGTGCCGCTGGACGAGGTCGAGCAGATCATCGCCGCGGACAACGAGTGGGTGCAGGTGGTGCCGAACACCAAGGAGGCCACGGTCACCGACCTGACCCCGATCGCCGCGACCGGCACCCTGCAGATCCCCGTCGGCCGGCTGCGCAAGCTCAACATGGGTCCCGAGTACCTGTCGGCGTTCACCGTCGGCGACCAGCTGCTGTGGGGTGCGGCCGAGCCCGTGCGCCGCATGCTGATGATCGCCACCGGCAACCTCTGAGCCGCGACGCCGGCGCGGCGGCGCGCACCCGGCCCATGAGCATGCAGGACACGGTGCAGTTGCCGCCGATGAAGTCCTTCGTCCCGTTCGCCAGGG